>NZ_QULD01000020.1:0-11440 GCF_003481425.1 Blautia sp. OM06-15AC
TTGCGCGTCTAACTCATCACTACTACAATATATTTATGGGTAATCCCCTTACTTCCAGTAAGGATTTATCCATCTCATTACTTAAACTGTTAGAATGTAGGATGCAATGGTATATCGACTTCATCACTTGGACCTCGCGTCCGTACTTTAGACTGATAACCGGCTCCTCATTCACAGTGTTCGTTTTATGCAGGTTGAATCACATTAGGTGCATTCGTGTCACACACAGTAGTTTGAACAGGTAATGAGTAAAACTGGTATTTATCCATTGTAATATTTTTTAAGGAGTGATAAATTTATGAACGCAGTAGGTATCGATGTTTCAAAAGGTAAAAGTATGGTTACAATTCTGAGACCATTTGGGGAGATTGTATCCTCTCCTTTTGAGATTAAGCACACATCCAGTGATATCCATTCACTTATTAAACTTATTCATTCTATCGAAGGTGAATCCCGGGTTGTAATGGAACATACCGGCCGCTACTACGAAGCACTTGCTCACCAGCTTTCAGCAGCAGATCTCTTTGTCAGTGCTGTTAATCCCAAGTTGGTCAAAGATTTTAATAACGATTCTCTTCGCAAAATCAAGTCCGACAAAGCTGATTCTGTCAAGATTGCCCGCTACGCTCTTGACAAATGGCAAAGTCTTGAACCGTATAGTATTACAGATGAATTACGCGCTCAGCTAAAGGTCATGAATCGTCAGTTTCATTTCTATGTGAAACAAAAAACGGCTATGAAAAATAATCTTATTGGCCTCATTGACCAGACCTATCCAAATGCAAATACTTATTTCAATAGTCCCACCCGCAGTGATGGTTCCCAGAAATGGGTTGATTTTGTCTCTACATACTGGCATGTAGATTGCATTCGTAAAATGTCTCTAAACGCTTTTGTTGAACATTATCAGAACTGGTGCAAGCGCAAAAAATATGCCTTCAATAAATCAAAAGCGGAAGAAATTTACACCAAAACAAAGGAACTTGTTCCAGTATTTCCTAAGAATGAAATAACCAAACATATCATCAGACAAGCTGTCGATCAGCTCAACAGTACTTCCGTTACTGTCGAAACAATACGCACTCTCATGAACGAGACTGCCTCAAAGCTTCCTGAATACTCAATTGTCATGCAGTTTAAAGGGATTGGTCCATCTCTCGGTCCACAGCTTATGGCTGAGATCGGTGATGTAACCAGATTCACGCATAAAGGAGCCCTTACTGCATTCGCCGGAGTTGATCCTGGGGTAAACGAATCTGGTTCCTATGCCCAAAAAAGCGTCCCAACATCCAAACGTGGATCTTCAAATTTAAGAAAGACTCTTTTTCAAGTAATGGATGTTCTTATCAAAACCATGCCTCAGGATGATCCTGTATATCAATTCATGGACAGAAAACGCACCCAGGGTAAGCCTTACTATGTTTATATGACTGCAGGTGCTAATAAATTTCTCAGAATATACTATGGACGAGTGAAAGAATATCTTTCTGTTCTTCCTGATCCAAGCTAATTCAAAACTTTTACTTTCAGACCAGCACTGGTTGTGGTGGCCTTATTTTAATGCCTAATTTTTAACCTGTAAAGTTTTTTAACTTTCTTCAATTTTAGTATTGACTTTTTATTTGCAGGCTAAAGTAACGAGAATGCGACGCGCAGTTTTCAATAGAAAACAATGCTCTTGCTGATTTCAGATCATTTCGGGCTGTTTCCAGACGATATAACACCAGATCCCGTCTAGTACCGATTTCCTGATTATGCTGCTCCATACAAAACTACCCCTTCTTTATGAATATTGGAATAAAATGGATAGTTCACAATCCACTTGTTAAAATGTGCTTCACTTTTTGCAATAGGCTTAATATCCGTGTCATGATCCATATTAAAGTCATAGGTCATGTACGAGAGCTGTTGTGCATATGCCTTTAATTCCAGATCTGACATATCTACCAGAATCATAATGTCCACATCAGAATCCGGACGGAAGTCACCCCTTGCATAAGAACCATAAAGGATTATCTGACGTACATGGGAACCATAAATCTTCTTGACCTCTTCCACATACTGTTTAATTAAATCCTGCATAATCTTTGGCATACATCATCACCTCATTTTCTGCTGATAATACTATAAGTTTCTCGATTCACAAATCTTTCTTCTTGATTTTATTATAACCAGTTTACCTTCGTTTCTCAATCAGTATTTTCCATGTATCAATTTTACTACTTTCTTCGACGAATTTTGTTCACCGTTATAGCCAATCCATCATGTCCATTTACTTTTAACGCATCGTTTATTATGCTTTATATAGTATTATTTTACCTTTCCAAATCAATATATGGTATGCAAATTAATATCAAGATACTAGGAGACAAAGTATTCCACTGCGTTTTCCGGGAAGAATTCCTTAAACTCACCATACAGCTGTGCTGCAAGTGTTTTATTGTGCGCTATGATCAAGGTTGGCTAAGCCCCATTAACAAGGCAAAGACCATCTGCATATGGATCCGTGTCTCCTTCGATGCTTCCAGCAACAGTTTTACCTGCTCCAAAGTATATGTTTTAGTCTCATCTACAATAATCGTATAATACTTTGACTTTTTTACTCCTTTTGGCAGTTCCAAACCTTCACAGGGATTCGTCATAATCAACCTTTTCGATAATGCGTATCTCATAGAGGTATTCATAATTGTTCTTGCCCTTTTAGGAATAGCAGAATATTGTTTTACAGGTTCTTTATACATTTTCATCAGATGCCCTTGATTGAGCGCAAGCAGCCTCAGACCGCCAATTCTGGGAATAATATGTTTCTGAATACAGTCCCTATAATTATAATAGATATTCGCCGTAAATGACATATCAGATGGAGACATTCTCCATCTGATATACTATCATACAGATACGATTATTTCAATATATGACTAAACCCCAACAGTTTAGCATCGTAATACCCAATTGCCACCTTTAAAAAGATAACTGTATCTTTTTTTCATAAATATTAATAATTCTTCCTATAAATAAGGCTGTCAGTATGGTTCCTATACCAAGACCATAAAAATGGGTATGATTAATTAAACATAAAATAATAGTGACAAACACAAGTGTAATATCAAAAGTATTTTTCACTATTGAAAAAGGAAAAGAGAAGACTTCTGAAATAGTTTTTACAATACCATCAGTTGGTGTTAAAATAAGATTTGTTTTCACGCTTAAAAATACGCCCATTGCAGTAATGAACATCGTCATAATAAAACAAATAACCCTTAAGTATAAACTTAACGATAATGTAGGAATTATAAAATCATATAAATCAGTCAACCAACCAAAAGCAAACGATAACGGAATTTCTAAAATAAAAGTAACTGTGATCTTTTTGGATAAAATACATTGAATAATAACAAATATTAAGTAACAGATAATAGAAGCTGTTCCTAAAGAAATGTTATAGATTTGTGATATTGAATACATCACAGAACTAAAAGCAGCAACTCCTAAATCAAAGCGAACATTTAATACAACAGCAAAAGCTATTAAATTCAAACCAAGAAAATACAAAAAATATTTTTTCATTCTTATTACCTCATCATTTCTATGGTACTGTAAGCCACCAGAACCGGAGATTCTGCCTTGATGGCACACTTATAAAAAGCCCAAAGGTCTTGATTTCAAGGCTTTCAGGCTTAAGTTAACCCCAGCGGAGTCTGTTGTGTTTATCTTACTGGAATTTCACCTTCATCTATCAGTCTGTCTGGGGAAAATACAATACGGATTCTTCCGTCTGTCGCAACCTTGCAATCTCCGTCAAACGCATTCTTACCGCCATCCTCGATTTTCGCAGTTCCTGAAAGGATATTCTCACAGATGCGTATCGCTGTATTCATGATGCTATGATCCATGGAACCAACGAAAGGCATTCCCGCATATCCCACATGGCCATTAAAATTGCGGTCAAATTCACTTTCATAGGACTTGATTTTATCCAGAGCTCCCAATAGTGTATTAATACTGTCTCTGCAGAGCAGATTACCATTGCAGGCATCTCCAGAAAACAGGATTCGCTCTTTCCGATCAAGGAAACAACAGCCTCCCGATGTATGACCCGGTGTCTCAATTACCTCGATACTGCGTCCCCCCAGCTCAAACACCATCCCCTCCTTCAAAGGAAGACATTTTGGCATCTTTTGTATCCGCCGGATATCCGCAGGGCTACAGTCATACACATCGTAAGCTCCCATATTTCCCAAAAGTTCCACATAATCTGCGATGCTATCATAATTTATCGGTTTAAGACTATCCTCATCTTTTTCGTGAATATATACCTCTTCAAACTGAGCAGCTCCTCCGATATGATCCGGATGTCCATGTGTCAGCACTACATCATAGGGAAGCGGAGTCAGCCAGGAAATCAGCTTTTTCAGGTCTGTCATTCCGACACCCGTATCGATGAGTAATGCACGTTCCGTACCTTTTAACAAAAACATGGCTGTCATACCAGCCTCATTGATAACCCAGGTGTCTTTTGCAATCTCCGTCACCTGATATGTAGTCAGCTTTGCCATATGCATTCCATCCTTTCCGCATCAGTGCATAAATACATTTTCTGCATCCTCATCTAATGGTACAGTAAATGCCGGAGCATGTTTAACAAGAAGCTCCATCAGCCTGTGGTCATAATTATCTTTAACTTCGCAGATATTGTCAAAAATCATAATTGCCTCTTTACCTGGCTCACATACCGGCCACTGCGGAAGAGAAGGAACGGAAGGATTTCCGTATCTCGCAAAGTTTATCCAGGCACCACATATTCTCTCCTGCAGGCGGTCTGTTTCTCCCGGCACATTGCAGATAGGAATTCGGTCAATATTATGGAAAACAAACGGGATTTCAGAGCAATGCCATGCCAGTTTTCCTCCCTCATATGGGAATTCATAATTAAACATGTAGGAATATACGGGAGCTTCCTTATGTACTGACTTCTTCGCAATGAAATCTTTCGATGCATAACGGAAAATATAATCCAGCGACAGAACATCTACAAGGCGATTATTCGGATATGCTTTTTCGAATTCTGCTGCAATCTCTTCTGCATCCTCCTGAAAGCATTTTTCCAGAAGTTTCATCGTTTCCTCACGGGTCAGTTCATCCCTATTCTCCAGAACCGGCTTGAAATCAAATTCTCCAAAAACGCTACCCACTATCACCGGAATCTTTTTTGCTCCATCGGTAAATCCTACTCTGCGCGGATCACCGGCATACCATGAATTTGCTCTCGGCTCTCCTCCCACGTAGAGTCCTTTCTCCTGCAGCTTGGGTGACACCTTGTTATATGCTTCCGCAAGGAAATAGTAAGGAATCGTTTCCAAATCCTCAACGGATTCCAACTTCAATTCCGTCAGAAGGGCCTCCACAATTGCGGTACCGTCATCCTCTGCCTCTTTTTTACCTTCTTCTATTACGCCGCTCTGGATAATCCCCTTATGGAATAAACCTTCTGCAGCCGGTGTATTCATCAGGGAATAAACTTTCATTCCACCACCGGACTGACCAAACAGGGTTACATTACCTGGATCTCCGCCAAAACCAGCAATATTGTCCTGAATCCAATGAAGGGCTGCGACCATATCTGCATTTCCCACATTAGCAGAATTGTAGTATTTTTCCCCATAAGCAGATAAATCAAGATATCCCAAAATATTCAGACGATGGTTCAATGACACGACAACCACATCTCCGTACTCACTCAGATGATCTCCCTCATACGCCACCTGTTCAATGGATGAGCCTGCAAAGAATCCACCTCCGTGCAACCATACCATAACCGGTTTTTTTGCTTCCGGATCCAGACTCTGTGTCCAAATATTCAGATACTGGCAATTCTCATCCATTGGCCAGTAACGATGTGGGATCATAACCTCCATCAACGGATGATCCTGCATCAGCATAGGGCACACATAACCGTAGGCCAGAGCATTTTTAATACCTTTCCATGGTTTTACCTCTCTTGGCATTTGAAAGCGATCAGCATCAGCATACTTGATGCCATGGAAAGTGTATGTAGAATTCATCTTAAATCCCCGTATCTTACCCGCCTTAGTCTGAACTACCGGTTCTGCCTTACTACAGTAAAAACAATTTCCCATTTTGTATTCCACCTTTCTTTAGTAATTTTATGTATATCTTATTTCATTACCATTTTGTCATTTTTTTGTTACCGTTTTATTACATCTCTATCTCCACATACAGTTTGCATATTGGTCTCTTCCTGTATTGCAGCCCGATACTGAGAGGGAGTCATATGATAATGCTTTTTAAACACACGAAAAAAGTTTTCCGTATTTTCATATCCAATCTCTTTTCCAGCTTCAGTCATCCTCTCATTTTCTAAACTTTTTCACCTCATTATGCAATAATTGTTGATACCCATCTACTATAATCCCATACATTTCAGAATGATCCGAAGATTATGGACTGCACATCTTTGCACATCTCCGAGACACAGACGAGGTTTCTTATCCAAATGTCCTTTGTACCCGATTGCTCTGCCATCATCTAAAATAAAAGCAACTTTCTCATTGGCCGGGCATATCTTTGGCACAAAACTTGCCGGATCATTGAAAAATGTTTTCATATCATTTGCCTGCATGTAGACTTTTTCCCCATCAACCAAAATCTCTCCATCCTTCATCTCGGCAGTATGTCCTTCACCCAGCGGTGCCATGACTGTATCCGGTCCTTCCGGATCAACCGTAAAGGAATTCCAGCGGGCTGCGAAAACCGGTGCAAATGGTACTTCCTGCACCATAATTACCTGCCCACGTTCATCAAACTCCGGCATAACTGTTCTCACAGCCTGAAGAATATTCATGGCCCTTCCTTTTCCTCCCGGCATAATCAAATCATTTCCGGCATGCATGGATTTCCAGGGTGTACTGCTGCCTCCGTTCCAATCAGTCATGATCAGACCTTCAAATCCCCATTCTCCGCGGGCAAGATCCGTACATAAGTCATAACTATCTGCTGTAGGAACACCGTTGATCAGATTGTAGGAACTCATGATAGACAACGGCTGAGATTCCTGAATAGCAATTTTATAGGGTTCCAGATAAATCTCCCTCAGTGCCCGCTGACCAATCACAGAATCCACAGCATTCCGATTCGTCTCCTGATTATTAGCTGCATAATGCTTAATGCATCCACCTCCTCCTGGCAGGCTCTGAAGACCGCGTACCATTGCTGACGCCATCTTTCCAGATATGAGAGGATCTTCAGAAAAATATTCAAAATTTCGTCCGCACATAGGATCACGCTGAATATTCATTCCTGGTCCCAGAAGCAAATCAATCCGCATTGCCTGCATATCTGCTGCCATTCCGCATCCTACCTGTTCCAAAATTTCCGGATCAAAAGACTGAGCAAGAAGCGTACCCACCGGCCATGCCGTACAGTAATGGTATACCTGCCTCTTTTCCCCCGATTCCAGATCGGTTGCCTCAAACTGCTGTGTGATACGCACACCGCCCGGACCGTCTGCCAATACAATAGAAGAAACACCATAACTTTCCAGTGCGTGTGTTGTTTCCCCTGCCGCTCCAGGTACAGATTCCGAACTGGCTCCAATCACAGGATTGTTCTCATCCTGCACACCCCAGCCTGTACCACAGCAAAGATCCGCCAATTGTGCAGCATCAAGCTGTGCGGCAAATTCTTCCATTGACACTCTGCCCGAAGCCACATCATTCAGCTTCCATTCTTTCTTTTCCACATACCGTACTGTTTCGTAAGGCATAACCGGCTGATAGCTGGTATCTGTCGCATATGTAACCACCTTTTCATCGCTATAGGCTGAACGCGAATCCAGCGTTTCCGGTATCTGCACAGCCAGAAGAACCGGTACATCCTTCCATATAGTTTCATCCTTTCGGTCAGTTAACCCCTTCTTTTCCTCCAAAGTTTCCGTTAACGGAAGCTCCACCAATACCTGTTCTGTCAAAGCAGTTTGTTCCAGCCGAATCTTGCACACCGGTTTTGTATCTCTGGAAGAAGTACCGATACGCACTCCATAATCTCCTTTTGACAGAATATAACCTCCTGCATTTTCACTATAAGATGCAAGATTACGCAGCGGTATGCGGATTTTGATATCTTCCTTTTCGCCCGGTGCCAGTAACATCGTTTTTTGGAAACCTTTCAGCTCCTGTTCCGGCATATCCATCTCCGATACCGGTGCAGAAACATATACCTGCACAACTTCACGTCCGGCAAACGCTCCTGTATTTTCTACTGTTACGCCAAGAACCAGTGTATCCTCATCCAGCGATGCCTCCAGATTTCCCAGTGCAAATGTCGTATAGGAGAGTCCATAACCAAAAGGATAACCCGGATCAACATTAAATGTATCAAAGTAACGATAACCTACATAAATTCCTTCCGCATATACTGCTTTATTAAAATCCTGAAGGAAATTGCCTGCCGTAGGATAATCTTCATATTTTTTTGCCCAGGTTGCGGTCAGCTTTCCTGACGGTGTTGCCTTACCTGTGAGAATATCGGTAACGGCGGCTCCTCCCTCCTGTCCTGCCTGCCCCATGAGAAGAATAGCATCCGCACAAGCCGCCTCCAGATCCTGCACCGATATGGAGCCCGGAACATTCAGCACCAGTACCAATGAGGAAAAAGCTGACCGCAGCTTTTTAAGATTATCCATCTCCACTGCAGAAAGCCTGTAATCTCCAATTTCATACTTTTTATCCCCAATGGATACTTCTTTTTTCATGAAACGATCATTTCCCTCACCGGAATTTCTCGAAATGACACAAATAGCAGTTTCTGTTTCTTTTGCATATTCTTCCAGTTTTTCTGTTGTCAGCGGTTCCTCCGGAAACGCAAAAACACTCATGACCTGGTCCTTCATCTCTCTTTTGGCCAGATCATAGCATCTGGCCCACGCCATCTGCTGTTCCCGGTTCACAATCTCAAAACCTTCTGTTTCCATAGCATTCAGAATATTAATATGATAACGCAGAGACTGATCCACATCCTGATCACCACCGCCGGAAAGACCGCCGTTAAAAGGATCTCCCGATCCCGTTCCGCCGCGGATTGTTCTGGCAGCTCCGTTTCCAAACAAGGCAATCTTTCCCCTGCCCTTTAACGGAAGAACCCCATTTATGTTTTTTAAAAGTACCATTCCCTGCGTCGCCGCTTCTCTCGATATTGCAGCACCGCTGATCTCACGTTCGGACATCGGCGGATATATCGTATTACTTTTCATATTTTTTCCCTGCCTTTCATTTCTATTCCCCTCTTATCCATTTATGAAAAGAACCTGACTCCTTACGAATCAGGTCCCTTTATCAGTTTCCATATTTTTGTTTATGAAATTTTTTCTGCCAGGAAATCTGTCATCATCTGTTCTGTTTCTTCCAATCCATTAGCCTCATAATCCGCAATCAGCTTATCCCAGTTTGCATCAAAATTATCTACACTTTCTGTCACGCACTTAATCAGTCCCGGCCATGCAATCTCATTCAGAATTTCCACATTGTTCGTAATCTCCTGCGGTGTCGCATATGCCCAAAGTGGGGAATACGGCGGTGTTTCGAATTCATCTGGCTGCGGGAAGATATCGGTCAGCATCTCTACATTCCATGCTTCACAAGCTGCCTTCTGCTCCTCGTTATACTCTGCAATTACAGATTCTCTCGTAACAGGTGTGTAAGGATTACCATTTTCATCCACTGCACCGTCTCCATAAATCGGAAATCCCGTATAATTGCCAATACCAGTATTTTTTCCGTAATCCGGATCAGAACTTGCTTTTGCAATCTCTTCTTCCGTACGATATCTCATTCCATTCTCATCTACAAAATAGTTTTCTCCTTCAACACCCCATTTGTAAAGTACTGCACCCTCATCGGAGCAGAGATAATCAAGGAATTTAATTGCACGAACCGGATCCTCACAGTCCTTTGTGATTGCCAGTCCGTATCCAACCTGAAGACCCTGATACATCAGTGTGGGTGCCTTCGTCTCAGCATCAATTGTCACAGGAAGCGGACAATATGTTTTATCCAGTTTTCCTTCTGCTTTCAATGTTGCTTCCGCCTGTCCATAATGCCAAAGTGCATCAGTAATAGCTACAACACGTCCGCTGGCAAGCTTTGCAATGTAATCGTCATCTGTCTGTGTTGCAAAGTTTGGATCCAGAATTCCCTCATCATACATACGACTCAGCCATCTGAAATATTCTTTTTCTTTATCACTCACATGCTTGTAAATGCAGTTATAGTTATCATCAACAAGCCAGGAACCGTTATCCGGTGCACCATCAGCAATAAATCCAGCGGGATTACTGAGTGTAATGAGCCAGTGCCAGTCAGCAGCACTCATGGAAATACCAATGGTATCCAGACCATCATCGGTTTTAGGATGTGCTGCCAGGTACTGCTTGATCAGGGCTTCATACTCCTCCAGAGTCTTAGGATATTCATAATTATTTTCCTTAAGAGCTGCGTACTGTATCTGGCAGTTTCCTCCGGTTGCCAAAATCTGGTATCCTACACCAGCATAAGAAAGCTGATATATTCCTTCATCTCCAGAACCCCATTTCAGCTTTTCAAACTCATCGCCGTACATTTTTTTAATATTTGGACCATATTCCTCGATCAGATCTGTCATATCAATAAGTGCACCTGCCTCATACAGACTGTTTACACTTTGCTTAGCATAAATCATATCTGGATATTTGTCCTCAGCAATCATCAAAGATATATCCTCGTCAGGATCGCCTGTACTGGATACCGGATAGGAAATATCCAAAGTCACACCTGTGGCTTCAGTAATCGCCTGAGCAACAGGATTTTCCCAGTTACCATTTTTTCCGTCTGCATTGTAGTACTTGAAAGTTATAGGTGACAAATCATCCTTACTGTCCCCAGTACTGCTCTCGCTGTTTTCATTCTTGCTGCTTTCGCTCTTACTGCTTTCCGTATCCTTGGAGCCACATCCTGCCACTGTTCCAACGCAGAGTGCTGCTACCATAAGCAGAGCTAAAATTTTCTTCCTTTTCATGTTATTCCTCCCTATATTCTTAGAAAGTCCTACTATAAGGCCAAACATTTGAGATTTTACAATACCTCTATTATTTGTCTCTCATTGCAATAACTCTCCAAAATTATTTTAGATTTTCACGCGCGTTTTTACTTATCTAAAAGATATCATGGATAGTATATTGGAAGATATAGAAGAATTAACCTTTAAATTTAGAAATATTGACTAATCATTTTTGTAAAAAAAGGTACACCCGTGCGAACCTTGAAAATTTCATATAAAACAATAAATTTATGTCAGGAAATGGTATCATGATCTCAGATTATTTGTGAGGTGATCCCATGTCTTTTGCTAAGAATGAATAATTTCTTATTCACAGAAGAAGGGACCAGGG
>NZ_QULD01000021.1:0-5930 GCF_003481425.1 Blautia sp. OM06-15AC
ATAAAGACCTTGGAGAGGGTCTCTAAAAACTACTACTATATAATACGAGGAGATGTTTTATATGGCTACAAAATCAGCAAATTTATATGCAAGGATTGAACCAGATGTCAAAGAAAAAGCAGAAAGTATCCTGTCTACACTTGGTATCCCTGCTTCCAGTGCTATCAATATGTTTTATAAACAGATTATCTTACAGAGAGGACTTCCGTTTGAAGTAAAAATACCATCTGACAGACCTGTTGATATCAGCACATTATCAGAAGCAGAGTTCAATGAAGAATTGGAGAAAGGATATGCGGATATGCAGGCTGGACGGACAAAAAATGCGAAGAAAGCATTTGCTGACATTCGCAAGGATTATGGCTTATGATATATGAAGTAGAATTATCCGAACAGGCTGACAGTGATTTGAGAGGGATTTTTGAATATATTTCTTTTGAATTACAATCGCCGGAAAATGCAAGCGGACAGCTTGACCGTCTGGAAGAACAGATATTAAGTCTGGATACGATGCCGGAGCGTTATCGAAAATATGAAAAAGAACCGTGGAAAAGTCGTGGACTTCGTGTATTACCAGTAGACAATTATGTGGTACTTTATATTCCAGACAGCGATAAAAAAGTTGTAACAATACTTAGAGTAATGTATGCCGGACGGGACATAGACAATCAGTTAAATCTCCACACAAAGCAATAAAGGATATGATTTAAAGCAGCCTTTCATTTATGATCGACTGCTTTTTTCATATTCAAAATTAAAAAGAAAGGGCTGAATTACGATGGAAGAATGTAGCGTATTGATTGAAACGACCAAATCAGCAGAGGATAAAACCTCTCGCTGGTTCGATTTACCCATTGATTATGAGCTGTTCCGTGACCTGCTCGGCGTGGAAGCTGACAGTGGCGATTATCAAATCATTGATATGAAGCTCCCCTTTGCTGGCGACATTGTAAGGACAACATCTGTCAGACGGTTAAACAAGCTGTACTTTGCTTACACGGATTTATCGCCAGAAGTTCAGCTGGCTTATAAAGAGTTGATTTCCTATTGTGGCGGTGTAGAGGATTTATTGCAGAAATCAGAAGAATTTCTGTTTTATCCAGAGTGCCACAACATCATGGACGTTGCCCGTTACCGCTTGGAACATAACATTGATTTTTTTGCTCTCTCCGAAAAGGGAAAGAAATATTTTAATCTGGAAGCCTACGTCCATGAACCGGAAGAAAAAGGACGTTATGCGGTCTGCAACAATGGTATGTTCAAGCTCTGATGGTGGGTATTGCTTATGGCAGATTTTATGAATACGATGAGTGAAAGGAAGTGACCGCTTATGATTGATGATATGCAAGTCTATATAGCCAATCTTGGCAAGTACAATGAGGAAGAACTGGTCGGGGACTGGTTCTCTTTTCCATTGGACGAAGAAGTAATTGCAGAACATATCGGCTTAAATGCAGAGTAGGTAAACGTCTCTTTTAATCTCCATTGTTATACTCCCCATTTCCGTGCATCTGCACACTTTTTAGTAATGAGATTCCATCACAGAACGACCTGAATTTCAATATGTATTCCCATTTTATGTGCATCTACACACTTTTATGTAATGTTGATAAATATATTTTCAGATTTTTTTATTGCAGTGTTTATAATCGACTACTCCAATCGTTATTATAGGTAAACAACAAAAAGAAGATGGTTCCGATGTTTCATTAAATATGTTCGTTAGTCTTTTACGCAAAGGATTCTATCTCCTCTGCGCCCTAATGCTTTTCGGATTCAGTTCAACAAACTAGAATTTACTTTAATAAATATTTTTCAAACGCTTTATGATTATCAAAGTGGACTTCTCTAAAAAACAGAACTAACCAAATAATATAGGTTGGTATAGCTATATATGGGGTTAAAAAGCAGGATAATAATGCTCCTGCCAACATTATAATAGCCCACATAAAGCACTGATTTCTTATATCACGAGAGATATAAGCTTTATCATACAATGCCTGTTCTTCTTTAGAAAATGAATTAAATCCCGAAACAAATTTTGTTGCTTTTTCCTTAAAAATCGCAAATAACACACCTATAATCAGAAATGGTATTACCAAAATTATACACGACCAAAATCCTATATTCATAATACATACCTCCGCTTCAAATTCCGATTTTAATGTCTCTATTATACCATAATGATACTATTATAAAAAAGGAAAAAGAGCTCCTTCGAGCTCTTTTGATTCAGTTCTGTAAACTTGAAGTTATAGTGCAATCTTTTTCCATTTTCTAATCTTGGTTCTAAAGGTTCCGAACGGAGCAACTGTATTAACATGTATGAATTTGTATACTTCCCAGACAGCTGTTTTAGTTGCTTCGTCAGCCCATTTTCTCATATGTGGTTTAAATAATTCTTCCTCACTCAGAGAATCAATCATTGCATAAATAGAGTTGATATTCTCATTCAATCTGTCTTTCAATTCTTGCAGTGACAGCTGAGCATATGTATCTGTGAACCATTGATATAATTCGCCAAGCTGATTCCACTTAAAATTATCCGAAGGAGTTTTAACAGGAATACCCGTTCTTTCGTCTGATTCCCATTTAATAACAAGAGTTGTCCAGCCAACCTGATAAGCAAGATTTTCTGCCGGAGTTCGATCGATCTCATCAATTCTCTTATCTTTTAAATGCTCCGGAATATCATTAAATTCTGAAATATATTTTGCAAAGCTTTTATTTATCTCGTTTTTAAGCTCGTCTTTATTCTCATATGTTCTCAATAGTCTATCTCCTCAGCTTCCGATTTTCCAGTTTCAAAAACAGGAATTTATTTGGAAGATTTTATTATCCATTCATCAAGAAATTTCATTTGTTCATCCGTATGAAACCAATGCTCTCCATTTTTCATAATAGAAAGTGTTGAATTAGTCCTCTGTACAAATTCAAATATCGTTCCATAAGCGGTAAGATTATCTTTTTCACCATACAAAATGTGCGTTGGGATTTCCCATATAATAGGATTTTCTCTTGCATAGCAAAGATAATCCCATGAAAGAGTCTCTCCAAAGGTTGTCTGAATTTCTTTTTTCTCTTTGAGTTCATCCTCTGTAACATTTGCCCAAATCATCATATCAGCAATAAGCCTTTCCATATCTACAACGGGCGAAATAAAATATGCTTTCTCTATTTGCTGATTTGATAAGGCATTGATAGCAAAATACGCTCCAATGCTATTGGCAATTACTTCAACCGTCTTGTAGTTTCTATAAATTGAATTAAAAAGTAATGGAAATTCTTCTTTTGCTTCCCATGGAAACTGTGCAGTATAGTCGAGACCAATCACATCACAATTACTAAAGAGCGGTTTGTAATGAATAGCTTCTTCAGCATTACCACCTTTTCCATGTATATAAATAACTGCTTTATCCACAATAGTTATCCTCCACAAATTCAAATTTTCCTGTTATACAAACTGGGAGTTGTTTATTTCTTCTTTTTCGGTTTTGGGGCTGGCAGTTCATCATACATTGCATGAAACAAGCCTGTCAAAAATTCCCTATTATCAACTTCATCTACCAACAACATCTCTTTTGCTCCCTCATAGGGTAATTCATACGGAGCTGTCGGCATATAACTAATTGCTGATTTTACTGGTTTAACAAGTAATCTATCATCATAGATACCGCCTACAATCTTGCCACGATAATAAATAATAAATTCTCCCATCATAGCTCGATAAGTAATTTCTTCTAACTCAGATAGCTGCCCTAAAATAAACTCTAAGTATTCCTTGCTTGATGCCATATTTCCACCTCAAATTCATATTTCTCAGTTTCAAAAACTTGAAATTACTTAACAATATGTGCTGTAATGATTGTATAGCTATATGAATTGATAGTAATTTTGATATTTTCAACCTCGCAATACCAATTTTTACCCTGTTTGTATATATTGCAATTTTTATCTAATACCTTATTTTTGCAATACTCAACAACATCTGCTGTATCTATTTTTAGGTTTCTTTTAATTCTATCAATTCCCATTTCGGTTGTATGAATTTTATCAATATTATCAAGCAATATCTTTTTATCTTCCATTCTTTCTTTTCCTCAACTACCGATTTGCACATCAAATCGTTTTCTTCATTCTATCACAGTATCATATTATTCCGCCATCAATTTTTCGAACCAGGTATCCATGACAATAATAAACTGGCCTGCGCCTTGCCATTCTTGCAGCATTTCATCCAGAGTTTTGTGTTTCTCATATTTCTGCACATACACCCAGGTGGCTATACCACTGGCCTCAGAAATAATTCCTGTTATGATCTTACGCATGATGCCCTCAAATTCTGCGATTTCCTCTTTTGAAACGATGTCATAGAGATTAGGAATCTGAAAATCTTCTTTCCCACAGTTCTCATGTACATTAATCAACTCTGCTTTCACCCTTTTTCTGGATTCCTCGGGTAATTTCAAATATTGCCAAATCATTGAGACCACTTCGGAAGGTGTGTCTTTTTTGATCGGTGGTAACTGAATAAAATCATTGTTTTCGCTCATTTTCATATCCTCCTCACGATAAAATAAAATCAATAATACTTTCTCTTGTCATATCCAGTACAGTGTCTACAAACACTCCTGCAAACAGGATCAGATACAGAATTACACTCAGCGAAAACAGGAATGCAACCTGTACCCAATCATGGTAACAGTATGCAGTCGCTATAATCAACAAAGTGAATATAAATCCAAGGATTCCTCTGACAACCGCATAAGTCTGTACTGTCATCTTCACTGCCAGGCCGATCACAAAAAGTATCAGCCATACCGGCAGTAATAATATCTTCCCAGCAAGTTTTAAAATAAACATGTGCACCTCCTATCTTACCAGTCCTGGCATATCATGGTTCACTTCTGCCTGATAATACCCATTCATCGTAGACGGTGCATTAAACAGGGCTGCTAATAAATATTTCTTGATGTTCTTCACCTTTGTGGTGTTACCACGCATACAGTGTAAGACATACTCGATATGTGAATAGGTCAGCATCAGAAATTTTTTCTTCACCAGAGATGCCGGATACCAGTTGCTGGCAATCAAGATCTTGTCATTTTTACACATCACAGTTTCTACGATCAGGTTCACGACTTCATCTACCTGTCGCATATCGTCATGATGGGTTATTTCCAGTGATTCATAATCAATGGTCTCCTTGACAAGGTTTTCATAAGCCTGATAATCCTCAGAGCGATTATCGCTATCACATCTTTTCTCATCCACAGATATGATATGATTAGATTTATTATCATTCATTTCAGTATCACTAAGATTAGTATTATTAGGGTTTGAAATGTAAACTTCTTGAAGTTTGTTTTCGGGACTTCTAGAAGTTTGATTTTGGGACTTCATGAAGTTTAAATTGTAAACTTCTGCAGTCTCTTCATTTTCCACAGAAGTTTGTTTTTTAAACTTCTCTAATTCCTCTCCAAATTTTTTCTCATCTGTTTTCTCAGGCATAAAGGTTTTTACGTAGATAACATTCACCTTTCCAAATCCCTGTCTACGTTTCTCAATCAGACCAATTCCTGTTTCGTCATCCAGTTCTCTCATGGATTTGATGGCTTTATTTCTGCCACAGTTCAGTAATTCCATGATATCTTCGATGGAAAAGTAGATATATGCTCTGTTTTTGTCGTCAAACCACTGATTCTTGATGGAAAGAGACATTCGATCCAACATCAGTCCATATAAAATTTTGGCATCGCTTGATAAATCTTTAAAGTAGCTGTCTGTAAATAATGCTTTTGGTATGCGGTAGAAGCTGAACTGATCAGCTTCGGTACCGTAAAAATAATTAAATGTCATTTTTTTCTCCATAATTTCCTCCTCGTATTATATAGTAGTAGTTTTTAGAGACCCTCTCCAAGGTCTTTATA
>NZ_QULD01000022.1:0-4754 GCF_003481425.1 Blautia sp. OM06-15AC
AGAGCGTAAAAAAGGTAAAAAAACTGTATTGATAATATAACGCCCGTAGAGGGGTCTGGAGAGGGGGTAGCCAAGGAGTAGAAATGATCGATATTGTGGCAGCATTGGAATCATCATTTGATGAGATCCACTATTTAGATTTTTACCGGGAGATCTTTCCGGAGGGATCGTTTGAAGAAAAAGGTGTCTATGAGGATGGAAAATATAATGGGATTGCGGTAGCAATTGAAAAGGGTGGAAAGCGGACGAAACGTTTGACAGTGACGGATGATCTTGATGCGATCGCGGATATGGCTGCGAGTGATGATTTTTGCTTGATGAGTCCGATCAGCTACATTGGGAAGAGCCGGAAATCCTCAAATGCTCGTTTGATGTATGCGCTGGCGATTGATCTGGATGGGATAGAGGAGCGTCAGCAATGGGAATTTTTCATGGAACAGATCGACCGGGGACATGAGATGCTGAAATTTGTCTGGGGGCTGCCCCGCCCCACGTATTTGATCTCATCGGGCACAGGAATCCACATCTATTATGTCTTTCAGCAGCCGATTCCGATGTTCAAAAACATAGTGGAACAGCTGGAAAAACTGAAAAAACGGCTGACCTGGCAGGCATGGACGCAGGGAGCGTCCGCATTGCATGAAAAGGTACAGTATGAAAGCCTGTTCCAGGGATTTCGGGTGGTCGGCACGATCACAAAAGACGGAGGACGCTGCAGGGCGTTCCGCACCGGAGAAAAAGTGACGGTTGAATACTTAAATCGGTTTGTCCCGGGGGAATACAGGGCAGAAAATTTCGTGTACAAGTCGGATCTGCACCTGGAAGAGGCAAAGAAGAAATATCCAGAATGGTATCAGCAGCGGATCGTAGAAAAGCGACCGAAAAACACATGGACTTGTAAAAAGGACTTGTATGACTGGTGGATCCGGAAAATATTGGAGGGTGCAGAGCAGGGGCATCGCTATTGGTGCATAATGACATTGGCTACTTATGCGCAGAAGTGTGGTGTACCGCGGGAAGTGCTGGAAGAGGATGCTTACGGACTGATCCCTTTTATGAATAGCAGAGGTGATGAATTTACAGAAGATGACGTGCTGCACGCGCTTGAAGCTTATGCGGAAAGTTATATTACGTATCCGATTGACACGATTGTAGTACGGACAGGCATAGCGATTGAAAAGAATAAGCGAAATGGAAGAAATCAAGTGGTTCATCTGGAAAGAGCACGAGCCGTTCAGAACATTGATTATCCAAACGGAGAATGGAGAAATAAGGACGGTAGACCAGATAAATCGCAGATTGTGGTTGATTGGCGGATGACTCATCCAGATGGAACAAAAGCAGAATGTATCCGGGAAACTGGTCTAAGCAAGCCGACTGTGTACAGCTGGTGGAAAAAAATAGATTGGGTAGAGCTGCGAAGCTCGATGAACAGGGAGAATATGGTGCAGTTGTCCGGAGCGGATCAGCAGCAGGCAGCACAAAAAGTGGTCGTTATTGTTGAACGAATTGCAAAAGAAAGAGGAATTTCAGAGGAAGAAGCATACAAAATGTTTCTAAAGGGTGAATATTGAGATGAGTACGATTAAGGAGTTGGCGGAGACCTGCGGGGTGTCAGAGCAGGCTATTAGAAAATGGTGTGCGCGAAACCAAGTTGCGAAAGATGTTGCGCAACGTTATATCATAGATAAAACCACGGAAACGGCTATTTTACAGCATTATGGCAAGGATACGCGAAACCAAGTTGCGCAACCAACCGAAACTAGTTGCGAAACCAGCGAAACCATGAAAGAGATCATAGAAATGCTGCGAAAAGAGCTTGAAGCAAAGGACAAGCAGATCGAGAGCCTACAACATTCGCTGGATCGTACCACAGCCGCTCTTGTGTCTGCCCAGGAGAGCATAAAGGCAGCGCAGCTTCTACAGGCGAACAGTGAACAGAAGCTAAAAATGATCGAAAAGCCAGCTGAAGAAGCTGAAAGACAGGGAAGAAAACACTGGTGGCAGCGTTGGGTGGATTGAAAAAGTAGCAAAGTATCAAAATTAATTTTGATACTTTGCCGGACAAAAAAAAGAGTGATGAAAATCACTCTTTTTCTCTCTCCAGCAACAACATAGTTCAACCCTCAGAATAACTCGAAGTATCCCGGAGTAACAAGTACGAAGCTGGAACGTCTCTTATTATTGCAGTGTTATGTGTTGATTTACATATTATCTGCCTCATGAGATTTGATCACATTATAGCCGGAAAACACACTGTCGTCAATTGACAAAAGGAAAAACCTGCTGTAAAATAGTCTTAAAATTAATTTTAAGACTAAGAGAGAGGAGAGTGAACATGGCGATAGAAACGGTGCAGGAGAAAAACAAAAGACTGACCAAGGAAGTCCAGGAGTTAAAAAAAGCCCTGGCTGATATGACAGACATTGTGATCAACAAAGACAAAGAGATCGATCGGATGCGAAAAAGGGCAGAAACAGATTTTGCCGGATCTCCGACATATCTGCAGATGTGCGAGAAAATCAAAAGACTGAATGCAGAGGTTACCCTGGCTGAGAAGAGAATCGCTGTGCTGCAGCAACGCTGCAGCGAATATAGCCAGCGTAGTGCGGCGCCGGATCTCAAACATAATGAACGGGGTGCCGGAAGAAAGAAAGCATTGTCAGAAGATCAGATTGCCGAATTTGAAAAGCTGCTGCAGCAAGGTGCTGGCGAAAAGCAGCTCAGGGAAAGATTCGGGTTAAGCCGCAGCAGCTATTTTTTGTACAAAAAGAGACTAGCGGAAAAACAATAAATATGAATGTGCGCAAGGGCGAGAATGGAGTCAAGAGAACGAGGGAGCATAAGGAATTCCCGGGAGGGAATGATAGCGGACTGAGTGACCTTGACGGAATGGAGCGACTATGCTGCTGCAGAAAGGAAACATTTTGTTTCCGGCAATTACCGCGGCAGCAGCAGATTTAGGGGAAGGCGTCCGCCCGCACCTTTTTAAAGGGGCGTTGAGGACTCCACGAAGTGCCCAGGAGGATATGCGCTTGCGCATATTCATACTGGGTACTTGTTTGGAGCTGTCAGACGTGTTATGATAGACCGAGAACGTAGTGGAGACGGGAGGCGTAGAACATGAGAACAACGCAGCACTCAAGCCGGGAATGGGGGTTGGCAAGGCATAATGACCGGGACTTCGACATAACCCATGCAGACCATATTGATCCGGGGAAACAGAAAGAAAACAGCTATCTCAACGTCTATCGGGATAAGAACATGACCTTTCAGGAAGCGGAACTAAAATTTTATACAGAAGCGTTCGCTGACCTGCTGCAAGACATGAATGCGCGTGCAGTTGCTGCGCGACATGCAGAGCGTTGTAAAACGCCTGCAGATCTGCTTAAAAGCAAAAAGACAGCCCCGGAAGAGGTCATTTACCAGATCGGCAACAAAGATGATACAGTGGATCCTAATCAGCTGATAGCGGTGTATAACGAATTTAACGCTTGGCACAGGGAAAAGTTTGGACATCACATCAAGAGGTTGGATGTGGCGCTGCATCTTGACGAGCAAACGCCGCACGTCCACGTCCGGCAGGTCTGGACATACAGACATCCAGCCGGGTATCTTGCGATCGGGCAGGAAAAAGCATTAAAGCAGCTGGGGTATCAGCTGCCAGAGCCGGGCGCAAAAGAATCTCGAACAAATAACCGGAAGATAGTCTACACGAGAGAATGCCGGGAAAAATGGAATGAAATATGCCGAGAAAAAGGCATCGAGGTCGAGACAGAGCCAGAGAATCGGGCACCGAATAAGCAGAACCTGCGGAAAAATGACTATATCATTATGCAGCAGAGCGAAAAAATGAAAAAAATGGATTCTTTGCTTGCTGATCGGCAGAAAATCATTGATGATATGCAGCTGCTGATGAATCGGCAGCACGAAGTATTTAAACGTCTTAAATCGGAAATCGCGCAGGCAGAAGCCCGGAAAAGTGATCTGACAGATCAGATCAGCCTAAAAGAGAAAGCATTAGACATCCTAGAGTCAAAGCATGTGGCAGCGGTCAAAGCAGAGCAGCAAGACAGAGAAATGGCAGCGCAGCTGGACACAGAACTCCGAGTAAAAAGAGAGAATCTCGAACAGCAGAAAAAAGAACTGGCTGAGCAAGAAGAAGCGCTACAAGACCTGCAGAACGATCTGCAAGCAGCCAAAGAAGAATTGGAGCGTGTGGAGGAGGAAGTCTGCACCAAAGTGCCAAAAAAGATCTTAAGAGAGCTTATACGCAGCGTTCCGGATAAATCAACTCTGAGCGAAGAAACACAGAATCTCATTAAAGTCGTTGATCCGCTGGTGAAAAAGAAAAAGCCATCCAGGTTTTTGAAAATGTAAATCTTAAAATTAATTGTAACACTACTGTGAAAACGGTAAAGGGTGAGCAAATGAATACATTAGAAAAAAAAGAATACTATGAGGTAAATCTTCCACCATATCTGCAGCACGATCTTGATGCAATGAAAGAAGGAAAGTATCCTTACGACTGTTTGTGGTGCGAACTGTATGGTTCCATAAATGCTGCTTATATAGATGGTGATATATCGGAAGATCACGCGTGGTACTTAAGAGAACGGTACTTAGACATGGAAAGAGTTTAATACCCTGGAGAGGGGTTCGAAACGTGGAGGGAAACCGGGTTCGAAACCACGATTTTGGAGAGCGTAAAAAAGGTAAAAAAACTGTATTGATAATATAACGCCCGTAGAGGG
>NZ_QULD01000023.1:0-4059 GCF_003481425.1 Blautia sp. OM06-15AC
CTTTATTCAAAAAATATCATTTTAAGGCTTGACTTTTAATAGTTAGTCTTTCAATAGATAGTCAAGAGAGACATCGTAGCATTCGCTCATTTTAATGACGCTGATAATATCTGGATAGGATTTTTCATTTTCCCAATTTGAGATGGTCTGACGACTCACACCCAAC
Organism: Blautia sp. OM06-15AC; assembly: GCF_003481425.1. Taxonomy (NCBI): domain Bacteria; kingdom Bacillati; phylum Bacillota; class Clostridia; order Lachnospirales; family Lachnospiraceae; genus Blautia; species Blautia sp. OM06-15AC. The sequence goes on from NZ_QULD01000023.1 coordinate 167, forward strand.
AATTCGGCAACCTGTTCTTGCGTCAGCTTTTTTTCAATTCGGGCTGCCTTGATTTTGCATCCAATATCATGCTCCATGCCACTATACCTCCTTGCACTTTTATTGTAGGAAAAACACCCACTATTGTCTACAAAATAGCTTTGACATCACTTATTATGAGTGTCAAAATCCTTTTACATCTGCCAAATTCAAATTTACCTATTTCAAATCAAAGAGGGAGTTTTCATAGTCCTTTACATAGTATCGTACATTTTTACGCCCTTTTTGAATGATGGTGTGTCCTTCTGCTTCTAATTTTTCTTTTTGTGCTTCAATACCATTTGGGTATTTAGCATTTAGTTCTCCGTTTGCTTTCAATGTTCTCCAATAAGGCGTTTCATCTTCTGAACGCTGATAACTCGCCCATGCCACAATAGAAACAAAAATTCCTGCTGTAATCGGTTCTGTAAAATCTGCACTACTTAACTCCGCAAAGTATTCTCGTATTTTCCCGACGGTAATCACTTTACCATACGGAATTTTTTTCATTACTTTGTCATAGTCGATTGGCGGTGCAAAATACATTTTACTGCCACCATATTTTTCAATACTTTTCTGGTCTGTAATGATTTGAAATTTTGGCATATCCTTATTGTCGTGCAACATAGCATTAAAATCTTTCTTATCTTCGTTTGCCATTTCTGCCACCTCCTGCTTTAAGAATAATCTGTTTGTCATTTCTATGCAATGAGGCTGTTTGAAAAAACTTGACAACTTCATATTTGCTTAACTCTTAACATATCATTACGAATAAATCATCTCATGCAAAACAATTTCTTCTGCCCGGTTGTGAATGTTATTGCAACGCTGCACCCATTCCATTTGATGGGTACGCTTCAATTCCTCGGTTACGCCCTCGGCAGTTTTCATCTGTTCCATGATGATGTCTAACCGTTCCTGTGCCTGTTCGTTCAGGTCTGCAAGATATGTCCATAACTCCCCGGTCAATATCAATGTGTTCAATCTGGCTGGGTGGACTTCTCTTAAATATTCCTGATGTAGCCGTCCATACTTCCCAATGGGGCGGTGTTCCTCCGGCAGTTTCAAATCCGGGATGTAGTAATCTCCGACAAGGATATAATCAATTCCGTTTTCCGTTATTCTTGGTTTCAATTTGCTCATATTTTTAATCTCCTCATTCTGGTTTTGCAAGTCTGACTCTCCAGAAATATTGGTAAATCATTGGTAAAATTGAGAATGGAACACAAGAAATGCTATTTATAGAAGTATTTAAGACGATTTGAGACTTTTCATTCTGAACAGAAAATCCTGCCGTGGCAAATAAAAAGTACTTTAATCATTGTTTTATTTCTCCTTGTTTTGCCCTGAAACGCCCTGCTTTGCTAGGGTTTTCGGGTGTTTTATTAAATGCTCTGAAATTACAGATTGTGGCAAATCAGAGTAAGATTGAACACGTTGCTACTACCTGTTAGTAGTAAAATTGGTAGTAAAATGAAGCTTCTTACTACTAAGCATTCTCGTGATATATCATCCTTATATTTTTAGAACCACATATCGGACATTTTTCTGGTTTCTCATGTATTGCCACATCATGATCTTGCATTAAACAATTTTCACAAAACAGATATTCTTTACTAAACAATGCTTTTCTTTTTGCCGCAAGTTGTCGCATTATTTCCCATTTGCTAGGATTTTTCCCTATAATAAAATCAGGCGTAATAAAAAGTGATGTTTTAACTTTCAAGAATGTATCATCCAATTCTGTTTCAATATATTCATAATCGTCATATAAAAAAATAACATATCTTCTTTCTCTTTCAGCTTTCCATTTGCTATCTTTAACAGAAAGAATCCAATATTGCAATATCTCCTGTAAAAACATTTTCTTATTATTGTCAGATAAATCAAACATGTCTATAACGCTAAATAAGTATTGTAATTCCGTCTTTGCTTCTTCAATGTCATATAAAACATCAAATGTTATTACTTGAGCTATATATGGTCTTTTCATAGTATCTGGCAAATCTGCGTCAGCGTCAGCCTTTTTTGTCAATGTATATAATCCAATAGGTCCAATCAGGTCCACAATTCTATCATTTTTATATCCATACAAACATTCTCCATAACCGTCTTGCATATGGCTATTATTTATTGACTTACTGAAACATGACACATAATAGTTTCGTGTCTCAGAAAAATCAATGTCTTTTATCCAGTCATAATGAATCCATGACATATCTTCAAACAATTCTGGAATAACTTTTTTCTCTCGCTCATCATTAAGCAGCTCTGTTTTCTTCATCCAAATTTGATGATTACTAATACTACTCTTTGCAACTTCTATTGGCAGATATTTACAAATATAATCATTGTTATACCCATTTCTCGATTTTAAAATGAAATTGCTTATCATCATCATAAGCACACCCTTAACTGGTCGAATGTTTGCAGGCTGCTTATTCATTCTAAGTAGTTTTGCTTCTATTGCTAATAATTTGTATAATTCTTCTCTTGTAAATTCCCATAACTTTTCTCTTTTACTTCCATGCATATTACTAATATCCAGTAACATAGATGTATATGAATGAGTCAAGGTATCAATCTCTTCTTCCGTTTGGCAGCTTTTTAACGTTTCCTCTACAATTTCTATTAATTGTTCTGCAAATGACTTATTCTTTTCTATTGTGAACTTTTGATACGCTATGTGATACAATCTCAGTGGGAACATAAGCCCCTGTTCATATGGTATTACACGATATGTATTTTCTTCATCACAATTAATCACAGGATTAAACCAAGAAGTAATTTTCTGTAATCTAGTTACCTGCGTTATAATATTGTATATATATGTTTTTAATGAAGATATTTGATATGCATTACCAACTAAATAGAGAAAATTCAGTATCCCAACTTCATACTCGGTTACACGAACCAATCCAGAATTCTCATTCAAATTCAAATCATGCTCACACGTTAAAGACAAAAGGACTTCTCTTGTCTTATAAGACGGATTTTTCCTAAATTCTTCTACACATTCACATAATGTATCTAAAATCTGTTCACGAGCATTCGCAGGCCATTTTTCTGGCTTCTCCGCTGTTTTTTCATCGTAATACATTTCACAACCATTCCTTTCATATGAAATCAAAACCGCTTTTCCCATCTTCCTAAATCACCCTGATTATATTATATCCTCTGAACCTACTTTTTTCCACAAAAATAACGCCCCAGTCTATACCAGAGCGTCATCCCATTTCCATATTATACAACTTTAAACACTTTCTGCGACATCGGTTTCTCCTTCTTCTGCTCAACCTCCGCCTGCGCCTTCCTAAACTCTTCCATACGTTTCAATTCTTCCTCAGCATCATCAAAACTGATATGCGTGTACACATTCATTGTAACACTTATATCCGAATGCCCCATGAGGTACTGTAACGTCTTTGGATTCATTCCTGATTTTGCCATATTGCTGCAATAGGTGTGTCGGCATACATGAGGTGTGATATTAGGCATCTGCACCCGATAGATATCATTGTATCTGCCGACCATGTGGTTGAATCGGTGCTGCCAGTGCATTGCCACAAGTGGCATTCCATTGTCATCGTAGAAAAGGAATCCACTGTAGCCATCAATGGATTTTTCCACTTTAGGAGCATTCCTGTCTTCGATGATTGCTCGAAACATTTCTGCCACATCTTCTGTTATCGGCAGCACTCTTGTTCCTGCATGTCTGCAAACATGAGGGGTAATATTGGACATTCATATTGGAGATTGCCAGATATGGCACCGGATCGGCATAGCCTTCCTGGTTTCTATAACCTACTCCCATAAGAATAGCTCCTCGTATTATATAGTAGTAGTTTTTAGAGACCCTCTCCAAGGTCTTTATA
>NZ_QULD01000024.1:0-3387 GCF_003481425.1 Blautia sp. OM06-15AC
AACAGTATCAGATGGCTTTTATAAAATGTCAATATACGGATGATTACCTACTTACCTGTGTACAGCTCGGTATCAGCATTGCCGACCTCGACCTGCTGACCATCGGGTTGGTCAATGATATGTTCACGGAGCGGCAGAATGACGGCTATTCGTACAAAGAGCTGGCAAGTCAGTCGGACTTCGATCGATTTTAAAGGTTCGACTTATTTTACTTGACTTTGCAGACTATCTGATTTATTATACTCGTAAAGAAGTAACTTACGAGTTACTAACTCACGAGTATAATTATTGGAGGTGAGTAGATGAGTCAATTCTATTGCCGTGAGGATGAGCTGCGGAAACTGAATAAACGGTATGCAGGTGATAAGTTTGAGTGCATTGTCATCTACGGCAGACGGCGTGTTGGTAAAACGGCACTGATCAACGAGTTCTGCAAAGATAAGCCTACCATTTTCTTTTCTGCATTGAACACGACAGGAAAGGAAAATCTGGAAGCTCTCTCAAAGTCGATTATGAGTTTTGAGCGGCCGGATATGGAGTCTGCACCGGAGTTCAGGTCCTATGATGCAGCTTTGGATGAGTTGACAGCACTTTCAAAGGAAAAGAGGATTGTCTTTGTCATTGATGAGTATCCTTATCTTGCAAAAGCAAAACCAGCTATTTCAGCGATGCTGCAGCACATCATCGACCACAAATGGACAGAGTCCAAGATGTACCTGATTCTTTGCGGCTCCTCTATGAGCTTCATGGAGAGTCAGGTGCTTGGAAAGGAAAGTCCGTTGTATGGCAGACGTACTGGCCAGTTTAAGATTGAGCCGCTAGACTATAAAGAAACCGCTGTGTTCCACCCAAATCTGTCTGCAGAAGACAATTCCCTGATTTATGGGATCACGGGAGGAGTTCCCCACTATATCAATAAGTTGGATGTGCGAGATAGTGTGGATGAAGCTCTGTTGGATAATTTCTTTGACCGCTCCAGCTATCTGTATGAGGAACCGGGGAACTTACTGAAGCAGGAACTCCGGGAGCCGGCCATTTATAATGCAATCATTAAAGCGATTGCAGAAGGTGCTTCCCGAATGAACGATATCAAGATGAAGGTCGGCGAGGAAAACTCGGTCGTATCGAAGTACCTGAAAACGCTGATCGACCTTGGCATTGCGAAGAAAGAAACACCGATTACAGAAAAACCGGGTAAGAAAACCATCTATCTGCTGGCTGATAACTTCTTCCGTTTCTGGTATCGGTTTGTGCCAATCAATATGAGTGCCATTGACTCTGGCAGAATTGCAAAGACCTATCCACACGCTGTAAAGCAGTATCTTCCTGATTACATGGGTCTAATTTATGAGAAGATGTGTCAGGATTACCTGCTCTATTATTCGGATAGCCTTCCTATTGAGCTGAGTGAAATCGGCCAGTGGTGGGGGACAGACCCGAAGAAGAAAAAGCAGATACAGATTGATATCGTCGGAACTCCTGTTGAGGGCAAAGACTATATCATCGGTTCATGCAAATACCGGAATGAGAAAATCGGTGTGGATGAACTCGATTTGATTCGGGATTATGCCTCAGTTTTTGGAAAGGGCAACAACTATCACTACTATATCTTCTCGAAAGGCGGATTCACAGATGGACTTCTTCAGGCACAAGAGCGAGGTGAAGTTCGGCTGATAACGCTGGAAGACCTTTACAAGTAAAAATTCTAATCAACCCTGCTGGTGAAAGCTGGCAGGGTATTTTTATACCCATTTTTAGCCTGTCTACTCGTAAGTAGGTAATCATCCGTATCTGTTTTTTCATTTTTTATTCTGCTACAATCTCCTTAAAACTCAGGAGGTATTCTATATCACTATGAATAAAGAAGAAAAAGCAAAACTCTGGTCTGACCGTATCCAACAATACCAGACCAGTGGACAAACATGTAAACAATGGTGTACAGAAAACGGTATCCCTTTATCTACGATGGGATATTGGATCCGCAGATTTGCAAAAGAAGAGCCGGCATCCGAATCTGAACAGGATATGGTCTTTGTCAGACTTCCATCTGAGCAGGAAGCTGCCAGAAAGCTGCTCTCTGAGGAATCTTCATCGGTGCGTATTTTTATTTCAGACAGTATCCGTATTGAAATATCTGATTCCTGCAGACCGGAATTGATGGAATCTATACTGGGATTCCTGCAGCGCCATGCTTGACCTGGCAGGAGGAACAACGGTATATCTTTCCTGCGGAGTCACTGATCTGAGAAAAAGTTACAATGGTCTGGCCGCCATCATCAAATTAAAATTTCACCTCGACCCATACTCACGCTGCATGTTTGCGTTCTGCAACCGTCGGCGTACTTCTATAAAGATCCTTCAATGGGATGGATCTGGATTCTGGAGCCTGATGAAACGGCTCGACCGTAATGCTTTTCAATGGCCGGATACTCCAGATGAACTCCGTCAGGTGACTCTGAAAGAGATCCACTGGCTGTGTGACGGGCTCTCTTTAAATCCCAGGGGTGCATTTGAGGAACACCATCCAAAGATCATCCTGTAAGCATAAGACAGCGGAGCTGTCAATCCCGTAAAAATCATGAAAAACAGGGCATTTCCCAGCGTATTTCCTATATCTGGAAACGCAGTTTTTTATAGGAAAACAGCTGGAACCATGATATACTTTTTATAACGCTAAAGCAGGGAGGACAGGACATGGAACCGATCTTTACAGATAAACAGCTGAATAACATGAGCCGTGAAGATCTGATCTCATTGATGAAGATCGTACAGGAACAGACAAAGAAGAAGGATACAGAGATCCAGCTGCTGAAGGATAAACAGAAAGAACTCGAATTCTTAAATGCCATGCTCTCTGACCGTCTTACCCTTGCGCAGAGAAAACAGTTTGGGGCATCCAGTGAAAAGTATGCCGAAGAATATGAACAGATGAACCTGTTCAATGAGGCAGAAGCCAATGCGGATGCGGAAACAGAGGAACTTTTTGAAGAGATCCGGTTATCCTCTTATAAACGTAAAAAAAGAAAAGGAAAGAAGGAAGAAGATCTTTCCAATTTTGAGACCGTTGAGACCAGGACCTATAAACTGGAAGGGGAAGCCCGTTACTGTCCGGAATGCGGAAAAAAATACAGCGTAGTAACAAAGGAGACTGTAAAACGCCTGCGTTTTATACCTGCAAAGTTTGAAGTTGAAGAAGAGATCACTTATGTATACAGCTGTCCGGAATGCGGATCCATGAAACGTCCGGAAAAAGAACCTTCCCTGATCCGTGGGAGCATTGCTACACCTTCCCTCGTAGCAGGTATCATGAACGCTAAATATGTAAACGGGATGCCTCTGGCACGTCAGGAAAGAGAGTTTGCCAGATATGATCTCGATCTCTCCACA
>NZ_QULD01000025.1:0-3331 GCF_003481425.1 Blautia sp. OM06-15AC
TCATTTTGGTGCAAGCGTAATTCATGAGTAACGTAGCAATATTTTGCGCTTACGAAATTACGAAGCGACGATAAACAATCTGCTTAAATTGGAGCATGGTAAATATTTCGTATATGGACAATGCTGGTCAACTTTGTCTGATAGTGATGCTTTATGGAGAATATATTCATATAATCAACATGCAATTCAAATTAAAACCACTGATGTCAAGATAAAGAATTTGTTAAAAACGGAATCAGATATTTTATATGAAATCAGAAAAGTAAAATATGATGTTGAACCGGAAGACAATCTGATGCATGAGCAAGTGATGCAGTTGAAAGAAACGAAGACAATATATGAACCGTTTTTTCATAAGAGAAAAGCATTTAAACATGAAGCAGAAGTAAGGGTATTGGTTGATGATGCACGTTGGTATCAAGTAGTGGGAATGAGTAGCATGGGAGCTAATTGGAGAATTTATAAAAAAATGCAAGAAATTCCAGAAGATGTAGATAGACTTAATGAAGTAGAAAAGAGATTAACGGAATATATGGGGCATTGGATAGAAAAAGAACTTCCTGTAAATTTTTGCCAATCAATAACATGTCTCAATAAATACATATCAGGAGTTAAGGTTCATCCAATGGCTGAAGAATGGTATGTAGAACTTATAAAGGGATTATGTGAAGAACATAATATAAAATTTGAAGGGCAATCAAATTTATATGGCAAGACAGAAAAAGGAATGTAGGAAAAATATTTTCAGGGAAAATATTTTTGTTCAAAAGTTCTTTGCAAATACCTGGAATCTTAGTATAATATCCTCATGGCAACACTTTGGCAACAGAAAATCAGTAAGCCAAAATAAAATGTGTAAATGAAGTAAAATATCGGCATATTTCAAATAGAACTTAAACAATATAGTTTAAGATAAAACAACACCTTGCCGAGTTTGAATAGTACGAGAGTGTACAGATTATTTTATATGGCGGGTAGTCTATGAGATTGCCTGTCATTCGTTAAATTTACATGTTATTGTTATTAATTGTTGCCATTCATGAAGTACTTATAAGTATAAGATGCGATTTTCGAAGGAGTATTAAAAATGCAGGAAACAGAAGAAAAAGGTGTGTATATGGACGGGTTAGATGAGGGAATTAAAACAATAGTAAAGAGTTCAAGCGAAAAGGCTGTGAATTCTGTCTTAAAGTTTATATCTGATAAGTACGGAAAGGCTTGTGTAGCTACTGGTAGTGCATTTAATTTATATTTAAAGAATTCTGAATTAAGGTATAACAAAGTAAAAACATTAGCAGATATGACAGAACCACGAACACTTGAAGGTGAAAATGGAATATATGTAGATGTTTATGTGGAATATAAAGGTAAAAGAATATCTACATCTACTGTAGATAATATGATGCAAATTAGTAATAATATTATAGTTTTGGGAAGTGGTGGAACTGGAAAATCAATGCTTATGCGACATTTATTTGTTAATACGCAACACAGAGGAAGCTATATTCCTGTTTTAGTAGAATTGAGAAAAATGTCAAACGTTGATAAATCGGATTCATTGCTTAAAATGGTACATAGTTGCATAGAAGAGTTTGATGTCAGATTAGATCAAACTCAATTTGAATATAGCTTGCGTTCAGGCAAATATTTACTACTTTTTGATGGCCTAGATGAGGTAAAAGAGGAGATTCGAGATAGGGTAGAAAATTTAATTCAAGAATTGAGTAAGAAATATCCTCGAAATGGTTTTGTTGTATCGTCAAGGAAAGAAGGTGTAGATTTTAAAGAGCTTGAAACATATACTGTAGTAAAATCACTTCCACTAGAAAAGGAACAGGCGGTTGAATTAATCAATAGAATTGGGAGAAATGATGATAAAGTTAAAGAATTTTCAGAATTATTATCTAAAGAGCTGTTTAAAAAACATAGAGATTTTGCATCTAATCCATTACTGTTAACAATGATGTACATTACGTTTGTTGATAACAATATAATACCTGAACACTTAACTGATTTCTATGAAGCGGCTTATGATGCATTATATAAAAGACATGATGCAAATAAAGACGGAGTATTTGAAAGAGATTATAAGTGCAAAAAATTGGGAGAAAAAGAATTTAAAGATTTATTTTCATATTTTTGTTTTCAATCATATTTTATACAACAATATGAATTCAGTAAAGAGGAAATTTGCGAGTACATAAAAAATGGTATTGAAAGATTAAATCTTAAAGAATTAATTGAAAACCCCGGAATGTTCTTTAATGATATTAAAGATATTGTATGTCTGATTGTTGAGGAAGGCAGTAAATTTAAATTTACACACCGATCTTTTCAAACATATTTTGCTGCATATTATACAGCTACTCAAGTTTCAGATGAACAGCAAAAGACCTTTTTGGGTAAAGAAATAAGAAATCAGAATTTTCTAAGGGATGACTTCTTTTATATGTTAAGTAGACTAGAAGGAGACAGATTTAGTAGTAATATACTGGAACCAGGGATAAGAAAAATTTTGAAAAAAATAAGGGAAAGCGAATCGCCGGAAGTAGGTTTATTAACATTAATGTTTCAGTCAGTATCGGTTCATGAAGGAAGACTAATGAGGGGAATTAATTCTGCTAAACATATGAAAATTCCATATGAAAGAAAAATACTAATGTTATACAATAAAATATTTTATAAAGGATATATTGGAAAAGATAAAGAGGAAGAAATTATTGTTAAGAAGTTAGAAAAATTGAATCAAGAGAATTATTTGCATGAAATAGAAATTACAGAATTAGTATTATTAAAACAAGAGGATCAGACAAATGATTTAATTGATTTACTAATTTCATATTTGGGGATAAATGATTTGCTAGATGAACTCTCAAAATGGATGATTTCCCAGGATAATAAAAAAAATAATATAAAAAAGGAAACAGATAGAATAAGAATGCTCGCATTATTGTAGTAGCTATTAAAGTATTTTAGCAACAAACATGCAAGTGTAGTGGCAACACTTTGGCAACGGAAAATCAGTAAGTCCAAATAAATTATGTAATTGAAGTAAAAAATCGGCATTTTTAGAACAAAACTTAAACAAAATAGATTAAGCTAAAGCTACAATTTGCCGAGTTCGAATAACAGATTAAAATGCCGAAAGCCTGTATTTATGCGGGCTTCCGGCATTTGTTTTATCAAATGGCTTTGGTTTGGCTCTATTTGTGGGAACAATAAATGATAAATAGAAGAAATTTAATAAGGAGCATTATATGACGAAAGTGAATTTTTATGTAAACGGTAGAACCTGAGTACCTTTTTATTCACTTCAAGTTATGCCATAATC
>NZ_QULD01000026.1:0-2869 GCF_003481425.1 Blautia sp. OM06-15AC
GTAAACGGTAGAACCTGAGTACCTTTTTATTCACTTCAAGTTATGCCATAATCATACTCAACAAAATAACATAGTCAAAAAAGTTTAGTACTTAACTTTTTTAACTGACTATGATTCAGAGGAGGAATATTATGGCTACGCAAACCAGCCTTGTAGCTCAGCAGGTCAGAATCCGACAATGGGCAGAACAGATTCGGAATTGTCAGAATCGTCCCAAAGGGATGGATGTTGAAACCTGGTGTACCCAAAATAATCTTACAAAAGCCAACTATTATTACCGTCTCCGGCGTGTCAGGCAGATATGCCTGGATCAGATGCAGGACACAGAAACCACTGCTTTTGTGGAACTGCCCGCACCTGCACCAGATCCAAAGAAAACAGATACTCCAAAAGAATCCGGTACATGCATTTCGGCAGGAACTCTGCCAATGATCCGTATTAAAAATACCAGGGGACTGTCAGCTGAGATATTTTCCGGTACTTCACCGGAAATGCTCTGCCATTTCATAAAGGCTTTTACCCATGCTGAATGATGCAGATGCTTCCGGGTTTAAAAAGGTGTATCTGGCGATGGGATTTACGGATCTCCGTCGTGGGATCGATGGACTGGCAACGATCGTACGCTTTCGGTTTAAGCTTGATCCTTACGACAAAAATACACTGTTTCTTTTCTGTGGAAGAAGATGTGACCGGATCAAAGCACTGCTCTGGGAAGGTGATGGTTTTCTCCTTATGTACAAGAGACTCGATAATGGTGCATTCCGGTGGCCCCGTTCGGCAGATGAGGCAATGGCGATCACAGACGACCAGTACCGTATGCTGATGCAGGGACTGGAGATCGTTGCACGCCATCCGATCTCTGAGCTGAAAGAGACACCCCGCATTATGTAGCCTGTGCAAAATGCCGAAAATAAAAAAGTACCAAAACTGTAAAAATGATGTGTATCAACCGGATGAAAAAGGTTATCCACAAACAGTCTTTTCTCATTCCATTTGTTATCGTGTGAATAGAAAAACTGTTGTGGATAATACATCTGAAAAGCTGTAAAACAACGGCTTTCCAGATGTATTATCCACCGTCATTATGACGAAAGCCCATATCTGAAGGATTGGCGGAAATACAAAAATTCTGTTATAATCGGAATCAGTATAAAGACAGGAGTTCCGGTTATGACGATCAAGTACACAAAAGAACAACTGAATAAGTTTGATAAGGATCTGCTGATAGAGCTTTTTCTTGGGATGCAGGGACAGATGGAAGAATTGTCCAGGCAAACGCAGGCCTTAAATGACAGGATGCAGCTGATGATGGAACAGATGGTCCTTTTCCAGAAGAACCGTTTTGGCAGATCCAGCGAAAAAATGGCGGATTCTGAACAGATACGTTTCATGGAAGTAGACGGGACTATCGTATTCTTTAATGAAGCAGAGGCAGTCTGCGACCTGGATGCACCGGAACCTGATGACCTGGAATTGAAAGCACCCAAAAAGAAAAAACAGCCAGGGAAAAAAGCGGCTGATATAGCAGGGCTGACAGTAAAACGTATTGATCACTATCTGAAAGAGGAAGAACTGACGGCTGAGTTTGGTGAAAACGGATGGAAACAGCTTCCGGATGCCATTTCCCGATGTTATCAGTTCATTCCGGCCAGTGTCGTGATAGAGGAACATCATATCGGCGTTTATTCCAGTAAACTGGATGAACACATGATAAAGGCACCCCATCCCAGAAATCTGCTTCATGGAAGCCTTGTATCCCCGTCCCTTGCTGCGGCAGTCATAAATGGTAAGTATGTAAATGCGGTACCTCTCTACCGTCTTGAAAAAGAATTCGAAAGGTACGGGCTTGCCATTACCAGACAGAACATGGCGAACTGGATGATCCGTCTTGGGGAAGAATATCTGGGAACCATGTATGATTATCTGCATAAGCTTCTGTATGATTATCATGTGATACAGGCAGATGAGACTCCTGTACTTGTAAATAAGGACGGGCGTCCTGCTGGCAGCCAGAGTTACATGTGGGTGTACCGGTCCGGCTTTATGTACCGGGATCGTCAGATCATCCTTTATGAATACCAGAAAACGCGTAATGCATCCCATCCCCGGGAATTCCTGAGGGATTACACCGGGATCTGTGTTACGGATGGGTACCAGGTATATCATACATTGGAAAAGGAGCGTGAAAATCTGAAGATTGCAGGCTGCTGGGTTCACTGCAGGCGCAGGTTTAACGATGCACTGGAAGTGATACCAAAAGCACACCGAAAGGAATCAATCCTGCATCTGATCATGAAACAGATACAGGCCATTTACCGGGAAGAGGGAAAACTGTCTGATTTTTCTACGGAAGACAGGCTCATGCAGCGTCAGCTTGTGGTAAAACCACTGGTGGATGCTTTCTTTGCGTACCTGAAACAGAATGAACCTAAGATTCCAAAGAACGGTAAAATACGGGAAGCATTTACATATGCACTGAACCAGGAAAGCTACCTGAAAGTTTTTCTGGAAGATGGGGATGTTCCAATAGACAACAATGCCAGCGAACGTGCGATCCGTGGATTCTGTATAGGGAAGAAAAACTGGGAGATGATCGATACGGTCAATGGAGCCAATAGTTCAGCGATCATCTACAGTATCGCAGAAACTGCAAAGGCGAATAACCTGAAACCTTTCGATTATTTCGAATATCTGCTTACGGAGATTCCCAAACGTGTAGATGACAAAAACACAGATTTTCTTGCAGAACTTCTGCCATGGTCAGATATGTTGCCCGAAAACATTAGAAAGCCGCAAAAAGCCAGCGGAAAATAAACAGACCGCAAAAGCGGTCTGCTATTTGTCAAGGTATTCGTATTCTACCGTTTAC
>NZ_QULD01000027.1:0-2744 GCF_003481425.1 Blautia sp. OM06-15AC
GTAAGCGCAAAATATTGCTACGTTACTCATGAATTACGCTTGCACCAAAATGATAGATGCAAGCGTTTTACTCTATTTTAGTTTTGACAGTTCGTTTTCGCAGTCTCGCTCCATGGGGCAAGCTGTTCCAACTGTTCATCTGACATTTTATCGTCTGGCCGCTGTGATAAGAGATATGTCAGATATTTATAGGTATTCAGATCATTCGCTTTTGCCATCTCGACCATTGTATACACAATAGCACTGGAGGCAGCTCCTTTCGGACTGGCACTGAACAGCCAGTTCTTCCGGCCGACAGTGAATGGCCTGATTGCATTCTCGCTAAGATTATTGGACAAACTGCAATGACCGTCTTCCAGATAAGTCATCAGGGTGTCTTTCCGATTTTGGGCATAGTTTACCGCTTTCGCCAAACGGGTTCCTTTGTTTGGGCGCTGTTGATCCAGCCAATTCCAGAATGCCTCCAGTATTGGCTTCTCCTTTTCAAGACGAAATTGTTTTCTCTGCTCCGCAGTGTGATTTTTTGCTTTTGAGTACCGCTCACAATCAAACAGCTTGGAACAGAACTGTACTCCCTGCACTGCCGGAAGGCTGTAATCATACTCTTTCCCTTTCGGTATGGCATCTGTGAAGTAACGTCTCACATGTGCCCAGCAAGAGCAGCGTTTGATGTCCGGCAGATTATTATAACCCTGGTATCCATCCGTCTCCAGATATCCGCTGAACCCCTGTAGGAAAGATGCTGCATGGAACTTTGCCCTTGTCTCTGTGTAATGGTAGAGCAGGATCGGCGGAAGTCCGTCTTCTCCACTGCGGAAGAGCCACATCCAGGAATCCGTTTCAGGATTACGCTCCGGCTCATTCAGTACCTGAACCCGGGTTTCATCTGCCATCAGATATTTACGCATCCGTAACTGACGGTGAAAATAATCATAAACATGACGGAGATAATTCTCGGCACAGTAAATGATCCAGTTAGCAAGCGTAGCCCGGCTTAATGGGACACCCAGTTGCTTCCAGTCCTCTTCCTGCCTGTTTAACGGCAGACCATTCTGGTACTTCTGGTGCATTGCCCATCCGACAACGGATTCCGATGCATAACTTTCCGGGATCAATGCTTCCTGAACAGGGGCTTTGACAAATGTCTGATCATCCGGATGTTCCTCTGATATGGCACACTCCGGGCATTTATAGGTTTCACGATAGATATTTACTACTTTTCCCTTGGCAGGGGTAAAACGAAATTCATGGCGGACGAATTCTTTCCCAATACATTCCATCTGCGTTCCGCAGGTTGGACAGTTTCGCTCCTCCTCCGGAAGAGAAATGATCTCGTCGCAGGAAGGAACATTTTTAAAGAGATCAGCATGTGTCCGTCTTGCTTTTCTCTTATGTTCCGGAACAGTGATGTCATCAGGAAGTTCCTGTTCCCATGTCGGATCTGCTTCCTGCTCGGCTTCATCAAAAAGATTCAACTGGCCATCGATATCTTTCCGTTTTTCACTGGAAGTACCAAAAAGTTTCTTCGTGAGATATTCAATCTGCTGACGAAAGTTTTCTTTTTCCAGCCGGTCTGTTTCCAATGTTTTTTGTAAAGACTGGATCAGTTCTGTCTGTGTGGAAATCGTCTTATTCAGTTGGTTGATCATGTCCTTGTACGCAAGGATTTTTGAATCTTTTGAATTGCCAGCCATATGTTTTCTGCTCCTTTTTCACTGCTCTTATTATACCATAAAAAGCAATGAAAAAGAAGCAGAAAACCCAGCATTTACAAGGGATTTCAGACATGATACAGGGTGAGAAGCCCCTCCGTTTCTGTTGGTTGGCATAGATGTTTTACGCGATCATTCCGTAGGTTTGAATGCCTTGGGTTGTTCGATTTCAAGCCCGGACATGAGCCAGTCGAATTGCTGCCAGGTCAATTGTTTTACTTCCAGCTGATTTCTGGGCCAGCGAAACCTGCCCTGAACTTCCATACGTTTATACAGCAGCACAAATCCGTCAGATTCCCAGAGCAAAGCTTTGATCCTGTCACAACGTTTTCCACAGAAAAGATACAGGGCACTTCGCCTTGGATCCATATGGAGTTGATCCTCTACAATAGCACACAGCCCGTCAATGGATTTCCGCATATCCGTTCTGCCTGTTACGATATAGATTTCATCGGCGGCTGTGATATCCCCTAACATTCCAGCTCCTTCACAATTCGAAGCGTTTGAGCCAGAAGCTGAGGATCTGTTCCATTTGGTATTGTTAGATGAAAGCTGCCTATAGACAGCTTCATTGACTCTGCTACAGAAAAGTTATTCCTTTCCGTAGCTGCCGGAATTACATTTAATGGCTGTTCATAAGGAATCGGGTCAGTATCATGAAACTCCACTCTGACAACTTCCTGGCTTTCTGGTGCGCGATAGGTGCGTCCAGTTGACGCCGGCAAATCCACACAACCTTTCTGACGCAGTCTTTTTACCCAGTTGTAAAAAGTTCCTGGCTTGATATCATGTTCCACACACCATTGATGATCTGTCAATCCACTTTGACGGCATTCCATGATGAGACGGTATTGTTCTTCGACAGGTATTCTTTTGCTTTTCATGAGCACACCTCCATAACTTGAATAGAGTAAAATGCTCGCATCTATCATTTCTAGCAAGAAAAGATGAAGTAAAATGCTTGCATTCTCTATTGATTATTATGGGATATTTTTTAGGGCAACACAATCCGTCGAATTATTTTGCACTTAC
>NZ_QULD01000028.1:0-2466 GCF_003481425.1 Blautia sp. OM06-15AC
TTCTCCAACTCCCGGTTGAGCTTTTCCAGCTTTGAGGTATCAGGCAAGGGCAGTATCCTCCTTTCCCGGTATCAGCACATAAATCCTGTTTGGTTCTCCAATGCCCTGACGCACCCGCATGATAAGTCCGGCAGTTTCCAGTTCATTCAGAGAACGCTTGACCGTCATGGGGCTGCGGGACAGGACTGCGGCAATGGCTGTGACAGGGAAGCAGACAAACAGGATTCCGTTCTCGTCCTCCTGCCCTTTGGATAGTATAGCGTCTAACATCCGGCAGTACATGACCTTTGCGGTGCTGCTGACTGGAAACCCTGTCAATGCTCTGGGAAATGGCATACAGGGCGGCAGTGGTGTGTCTATCGTCATAAATTCAAAATTCATTCTGTGTGTTCCTCCTTTTTCTTGGCTCGTTTGGATAAATAATGAGGGCAGTCAATCACAACCGCCCGGAAGCTCTGCCTGCACCCATGCTGGCATTTCCGGCATAATTCGTTGTAAGTGACACGCCCCCGGTCATTGAGGTAAAAGGAAAGCTCATGCTTCCTTTTTTTGCTCATTCTCGGCATATTGTGTTTTCTCCCGTTTTAGTGTATGGTTTCGGGGCGATTTTCGGCAAAATTACAGCCATAGAGCCGCTTAAAATCTCCCGAAGTATCAGCGATAGGGTAGACTGTCCCCCTATCAGATTGTCGTGTTTCGGTATCATTTCGGTGTCAGTTCGCCAGTTCTCCCCGGTGTCGTTCCTCCCCTGAATCTCACAGCGGCGTATCGCTCCCTTTGGTACGCTCGTTTCGGTCAGGGTTCCTCCATATCCCTGCCAAAAGTCATGGCGCTACATCGCCAGGGAAGCATATCCCACACAGGCTGGTCATTCGATTGGAATAATCCATCGATGAACTACCTGTATCATAGAACATTTTTGTGCCCTGTGCCGTATGTCCACAAAGTAGGAATCAGGGGTAAAAATCAGAAATTTCCACGATTGCGGAATTGATATGGTATAATCAATTCAACGGTTATATATGTTGTCAAAAAGGGGGAGCTGCTTCAATGAACGGAGCTACTACAATACAGGAACGGCTAAAAGATTTACGATTAAACAAAGGATTAAAACTGGAAGAACTGGCAGAGCAAACGGGTATTTCAAAATCGGCTCTTGGCAGTTATGAAAAAGATGACTATAAGGAAATCAATCATGGCAACCTTATCCTGCTGGCAGATTTTTATGGGGTGTCCCTCGATTATCTCTTTTGCCGGTCAGAGAACAGGACAGAGATCAACACGCCATTAAGGGAGCTGCATTTGAGTGATGAAATGGTGGCACTCCTGAAAAGCGGTCGGATTAACAACCGCCTGCTCTGCGAACTTGCCACCCATAAGGACTTTATCAAGTTTCTTGCGGACATTGAGATTTATGTGGATGGGATTGCCACCATGCAGATTCAGAACCTCAATGCCCTTGTCGATACCGTCCGACATGAAATCATTGAACGGTATCGCCCCGGCGAAGATGACCCGCATTTAAAGGTGCTGCAAGCTGCCCATATCAGTGATGATGAGTATTTCAGCCACATGGTACGGGATGACCTCAATCTCATTATCCGGGATATTCGGGAAGCCCACAAAAAGGACAGCGAGAGCGCACCCCAAACTACCGTTGCCGATGAACTGAAAGAAAATCTGGAAGCAGTCGAAAATTTCAAGGGCAGTCGGGATGAAAAGCTGGTTGTTCTTTACTGCAAGCAGCTTGGTATCAACTATAAAAATCTGTCAGACGAAGAATTTCGCTGGCTGATTCGGATTCTCAAAAAATCAAAGAAAATGGGAACGCCTATCAGTCAGAGGAAAAAACGGTAAAGAAAAACCGCTGTTGCATGGTTTGTTAGCTTCCATGTAGCAGCGGTTTGTGCTGTGGTTATTCAGTTAAATTTTCAGAATAACAAGTTGGGATTTTTCTTGTTACTTATTTTTTTTGATTGTGGCGTTTCTTATTCCACAGTGAACCTACCAACATACCGATTGCAGAGATTATTGCTCCGGCTACAATCATTCCCAAGTCAGGGGCATTCAGTTTGTTAAAAGCAATGTTGTTTGCCATTTTGAATGTGCCATATTCAGCAAGCATATACATTACGCCAAAGAAAAGAGTGAATGCCCATTTTCCTTTTCCCCAAAAGTTATTTTTACCAATAACAATAGATACAATAAATGTGGATATAGGAAGAATAAACCAAAGAAACATCAAACTGTAACCCATAGCGTCACTTCCACTTGCAAAAAACCAGAACACTATCATTGCAAACGCCCAAATCAAGAGATAGGAGAGAATCGTAATAATCTTGTTTCTGTTGGCATTGCTTTTCACAACATTCGTACTTTCTTCAAGATAATCATAATAGCTTTTCATTTTTTGTTCTCCTCGTATTATATAGTAGTAGTTTTTAGAGACCCTCTCCAAGGTCTTTA
>NZ_QULD01000029.1:0-2216 GCF_003481425.1 Blautia sp. OM06-15AC
TTGAAACGATTGGCAATATAACAGATGAAGCAGTTCAAAAGTATATAAAAGAGCAAGCAGAAGAATCGAGACGAGAAGATTCGAGTAGTACCGCTTTATAGCGGGCCAGCAAAAGTGCTTGCGATACCGCCCTTTGGGGCGAGCAGTAACAATAGCCCTTTGGAGGGCTAATAATAAACCACCAGTTGAACTGGTGGTTGCTAACTTAGTTACATATGAAAAAGAAAACGATCAGGAGATCGGAAGATTCCAATACAACAGAAGAAGGAGAATTTGTGCATGAGTATTTTGAATGTAGAGCATCTGTCCCATGGTTTCGGCGACCGTGCGATTTTTGAAGATGTATCGTTCCGCCTCTTAAAGGGGGAACACATCGGTCTGGTAGGTGCAAATGGCGAGGGAAAATCAACCTTTATGAACATCATTACCGGAAAGCTGATGCCGGATGAGGGAAAGGTTGAGTGGGCAAAAAATGTCCGTGTCGGCTATCTGGATCAGCATACCGTTCTGGAAAAAGGTATGACGATCCGCGATGTATTAAAAAGCGCTTTTTCCTGGCTGTACGAGATGGAAGAGCGGATGAACACGATTTGCGATTCCATGGGCGATGCCTCCGAGGACGAACTGAATCAGATGATGGAGGAACTTGGCGTGATTCAGGAGATGATGGATGCACACGATTTCTACATTCTGGATTCGAGAATCGAAGAGATCGGACGTGCACTCGGCCTCGAGGAGATCGGTCTCGAACGCGATGTCACTGAGCTTTCCGGCGGACAGAGAACGAAGGTCCTTCTGGCAAAACTGCTGCTGGAAAAACCGGACATCCTTCTTTTGGATGAGCCGACCAACTACCTGGATGTGGAACATATCACCTGGCTGAAACGATACCTTGAAGAGTATGAAAATGCCTTCATTCTGATCTCTCACGATATCCCATTTCTGAACAGTGTTGTCAATCTGATCTATCATATGGAAAACAAAGAGCTGAATCGTTATGTGGGTGATTACGATCACTTCCAGGAGGTTTATGCGGTCAAAAAAGCACAGAAGGAAGCTGCTTATAACCGCCAGCAGCAGGAGATCAGTGAACTGAAGGATTTCGTGGCACGAAACAAAGCCCGTGTGGCAACCAGAAACATGGCTATGTCACGGCAGAAGAAGCTGGATAAGATGGATATGATCGAGCTTGCGAAAGAAAAACCAAAACCGGAATTTCATTTCCGCACTGCGCGCACTTCGGGCCGCTTCGTTGTGACTGCAAAAGAACTTGTGATCGGCTATGAAGAACCGCTCTCCAGACCGTTGACCTTTGCGATCGAGCGTGGTGAAAAGATTGTGCTCACCGGTGCCAACGGAATCGGAAAAACAACACTCTTAAAGAGTATTCTCGGTTTGATCCCGTCCCTTGGCGGAGACGTGGAGCTTGGCGATTATCTGGAAATCGGATATTTCGAGCAGGAAATGCCAAAAGGCAACACCAACAGCTGTATCCAGGAAATCTGGGAAGAATTTCCATCCTATACCCAGTATGAAGTCCGCGCAGCGCTTGCCAAATGCGGTCTTACCACACAGCACATTGAAAGCCTGGTGCGTGTGCTCTCAGGAGGAGAACAGGCAAAAGTTCGCCTCTGCAAACTGATCAATCGTGAAACCAATCTTCTTGTCCTTGATGAGCCGACCAACCATCTCGATGTAGACGCAAAAGAGGAGTTAAAAAATGCGTTAAAGGAATATAAAGGAACCATTCTTATGGTCTGCCACGAACCGGAATTCTACGATGGTCTGGCAACGAGTGTATGGGACTGCTCGGAGTGGACGACAAAAGTGATTTAAAAAAAATCAAATAAGTCCTCTTGACATTTATATATTGAAAAAAACAGCCACAAACAGAGAGTGAGAGAGATTGTTTGTGGCTGTTTTATTACGCTTTAAAAAATCAGACAATATATTTTAAATGCAGAATTATATGTATTTTTCTAAAAATAAGAAAACTCGAAAAAAGGTGTTGACTTTTGCTTTTGGCGGTGTTATTATAACTAAGCTGTCAGCGAGAGCTGATGCGAATGAGTTTCTTTGAAACAGAAAAACCTAGTTCGGAGCCGGGTGGCTGCCGCGGGTTACAAGAACTGCTTCAAAAAAAACTTAAAAAAAGTTCTTGACAAAAGCAAATGAGTTTGATAAAATAAACGAGTTGCTGATCGAGAGAACAGCAG
>NZ_QULD01000003.1:0-37400 GCF_003481425.1 Blautia sp. OM06-15AC
TTATTCAAAAAATATCATTTTAAGGCTTGACTTTTAATAGTTAGTCTTTCGTTAAATGGTAGAGATGTGTATTTATCTCTTCACTATCCCATGGACAGGAATCTGCGAATTGGGCGGCACTTTTTTTAATTTTTTTCCTTTGAGCGGGTTTCTTCTATATAAATGTAAAAATCCAATCCGACCACTTTAAATTTTTCTCCCGCCCTTTTTGGGATTTTGTGTCCATGGGATAGTGAAAGGAAAAGTCTTTCAGAAAGGCGGTGTAAACGATGGGAAATGTTACAGAAACAGATGCTGCCATAATCAGCGATGCAGAACTTGATAAGGAAATCTCAGATGTGCTGATTGCAATCAGTGTCATTACCAGACAGCTTGCAAAGAAAAACGCAGTCAACCATATGTCAAAGGAGGCAAAAGACGATGAAGGAAAAAGAATTGGCGAAGTTATTTAAGACCATTGCTGACAGCTTCACACGGCTTAGTGAAATCTACTCTTCCACAGAAGACGTGACACAGCCGAAAGCTCCAGCGAAAAAGTAAAAAACAGTCAAAGCAGAAAAAGTATCTGAGGCGGCGCAGGAAGTTTCTCCTGAAAAGGAATCCGAAACCATCACTTATACCAAAGAAGATGTCAGAGCAAGACTGGCTCAGAAGGCCAAGGCAGATGCCGGAAAGTATAAAGCGGATGTGAAGAAGATCGTAGCAACCTTTTCTTCCGATGGTACTCTGACCGGAGTTCCTGCTGATAAATACCCGGAAGTGATCGCAGCTTTGGAGGTGATCGGCAATGCCTAAACACGCATTGCTCTCCGCTCCCTCAAGTAAGCAGTGATTGAACTGCCCACCATCCGTAAGGTTATGTGCTGAGATCAGGGATCGGGCAAGTCCTTATGCACAGCAGGGAACAGATGCACATAAACTCTGTGAATACAAAGTTCTGAAAGCTCTTGGAAAATCCGGGCGTGATCCGACTGCAGATTTGGATTACTACGATGTGGAGATGGAAAACTGCACAGAGGAATACTGCAACTTCGTCATAGAACAGTTCGAAGAAGCAAAGAAACTCTGTAAAGATCCTCTGGTGCTTGTAGAACAAAGACTTGATTTTTCCAGATGGGTACCGGATGGCTTTGGAACGGGGGACTGCCTCATCGTAGCGGATGATGTACTTCACATCATTGACTCCAAATATGGTCTGGGCGTTCTATAACCTTTCCATTTTTTCAAGTACATTTATATAATCCATTGATGGAAATTCTTTATCGTCAATGGTATATAACACATTTAATTTTTCTTCTGCCATTCCTACACTTTTCATCATTTTATAAGATTATAACATACAACATCTTTATCTGCCATTCCTCTTAGAGACTATCTATTCTATGCTGATTAACAAAGATGAAAAATTACAGGAATATAAATACCGCACTGATCCTCATAACAATAATTACTCTCTTCCTCTATAACAGAAAAACACACAGACCCTTATTACACTAACCATGAGTCTGTGTGTTTTTCTAATTTTGGTTTTCAATATAATTTGTAATAATTTCAGTGAGTAATTCATCGGGATTCCTGCCAAGCTTTTGAGCATGTTCGCGCAAACATTTAACTAACTCTCCAGGAATATGAAAAGGTTTAAATTTTTCAGGATATGCCCAACAACAAGTTTCACAATCTAACTGGCAATCTCTGCAAGCAGTACTTTTAAAGTTATTGCATTCATCACACAATGGTTGCCAATTTGAAATTTCATCACTTCCCCCTCTAAGTCTCGGCACTTTATGATCCTGCTGAAACCCTGTATCTTTCGGGGTTCTTCCACATGCAGCACATACATGGTTATATTTTGCAAGAAGAGGTTCAGAACTACCTTGCAACAAAACCAGAAGGACGCTACATGTTTGTATTTACACAAACCCATAGTTCCTGGCTAAATTTGATTGAAAGCTTTTTCAGCAAGATGACAAAGCAGATGCTGAAGGGAATTCGAGTTAATACAAAGCAGGAACTTGAAGACAGAATTTATAAATATTTCGATGAAGTAAATGCAGATCCAGTAGTCTATCATTGGACTTATAAGCCCGATGAAATTTCACCAGAAGACGTTTCGTAAAATGTAGCCAGTTATTTATTATTTGATCTACTAGATAAATTGACATAGTAATAAAACTATATTCTGTTCATTTTCTTTCTTTCCAGTTTATCCCAGTTCAGTTTGTTCTTCTTGTATCCCACAAATGCAGTCACACGGACAAACTCCAGATAAAAGCGGAGAAAAGTTGTTTCAAAAAAACAAGCAGTAATAGCAAGGATCAGCTCTCGAAAAGAAAACCTCTGGTCAATGGTATAGATTCTTGAAAAATATGCAGTTAATGTGAGTAAAATACCATACAGGGCATAGTATGCAAGAAATACCAGCATAAATTTCACGTTCAGCATATCCATCATCACAGATAAAACCATTGTAAGTACACCCAAAAGTTCAATAAATGGTGACAATAATTCGTAAAGCAGAAAATAAAGATAGGATAAAAGTCCTACAGCTCCGTACCGTGGGTTTGCCAGCATTTTACGGTGTCCCCACATACACTGGAACAATCCTCTCTGCCATCTTTTCCGCTGCTTGCCTAATTCACTTAATTTTTCCGGAGTCTGCGACCAGCAGATGGCATCCTGTGCAAAATCAATCTTATATGGCTTACGATTCATGCGGCTGAATTCATGAAGTCTGACTACCAGTTCCATATCCTCGCCCATTGTACTGTTGTCATATCCGCCTACGGCAATCACTGTTTTTTTCTCAAATAATCCAAAAGCTCCGGATATGATCATGTTTGCATTGATTTTATCCAGCAGGATACGTGCTGCCAGAAAAGAACGGGCATATTCCAGGGATTGCATTCTTGCTATTATATTTCTGGGCAGCCTGTATTTTATCACATGACCTTTTTTTATGACAACACCATTGGCTGGGCGGACACTTCCACCAACGGCTATTACATTTTCGTCCTCCAGAACCGGGCGAACGATTTTCTCCAGCGAATCATGCTGTAAAATAGAGTCCGCATCCATACAGATAAACCAGGGATACCTGGCTGCATTGATTCCGGCATTTAAACTGTCTGCTTTTCCGCCATTCTTCTTGCGGATCAAAGTAATGGGCACTTTCTGGTTCGGGCATTCATAAATTTCTTCCTCAGGCTGACATTGGATCAGATGACGGATCGGGCGTTCCACTCGCTCCATATGAAATGCATCAATCAGAACCTGAGATGTTTTGTCTTTAGAACCATCATCTATTACTATAATTTCATATAGTTTATAATCCAGGTTGAGAAGTGAAGTGACTGTATCCTTCACCGTAACCTCTTCGTTATAAGCCGGAACAAGAATGGAAACCGGTATGTAATAGCTTTGCCACAGTTTATTGTGCATCTGTTCAAGGCGGTATGATCTGTACAGCTCAATTGCGCCTGCTACAACCGACAAAAACAAAAAGCTGGAATATCCAATCAGGTATATAATAAAAAACAGATTGACACATTCCAGAAAAAAACGAAATGCATCGGTCATAAACCCGCCCCCCTTTGTACTTTTACTTCATCCAGCTGGTACTCTAACATTTCTTTTGCGTAGCGGTCATTTCCCTGTAAAATATCAGCTAATGCATCCCTGTCTGTATTCAGAACTGCAAGGCTTTTTGCAGCATTATAACGGACATACCAGTTTTTACTGGAAGTCTCTTTTTTCAAGATTTCCAGTGTCTGCGGTCCGGGATACACAGCAAGAGCAGAAATACAGGCATTCTGCAATTCCCAGAACCCTTCCTTTTCTTCTTCAGCGTGATGAAGCAGAAAAGAAACACTTCTTTCATCCTGATATCTGCCAAAATAGCGGACACATGCGATTTGAATTTCCATATCCTGGCTTGTTTCCAGCATAGACAGCATTTCATCCTTCCAGTTTGACGATGCATATCGAATATAATCCAACAAGCTTACCTGCATCCTTGGATGAAATTCACTCAATTTTTTCCAAAGGAGTGGTATCAGTTCTTCTTTTTTATCGAAGGAAAGAAGTCCATCTGCAAGTATTTTTTTATGCGGAAGCAGCTGCTCATTTGCATCCAGAAATGTCAATGCCTGCATAACCGCTTGTATATCTTCTGAACTGTATAATGCCCGCAAAGCATTCTCCCTGCAATAGAGACTTTTATTTCCAAGCAGGTCAAAAAGAAATGGGAAAACAATTTCCTTAGCCTGGAATTTCGTCATATGAAATATGGCAAATACATAAGCCAGGCAGGCCTTTTCCATATCCGGTTTTCTTTTATAAACCGGTATCAGTTCTTCCATCAGCCGACTTACAGATGCTATTCCCTGCTGGAATTGTTCCGGCATACTGTTTTCAACTTTAGATAATGCTTCACTGAACGTCAGAAGTCTGCTGGCTGAATGAAGCTCTTTAACCAGCCTTTTTTCCTGCTTTTTATTTTCCGTTATATTTTCTGAAAACAACTGTCTGTATTCTTCGCAATATCGTTGTTCCCTCCTTTTCAGAACACAGGAACGATATCTTGAAATTATCTCTGTAAAGCAGTTAAAAATGATAATCCCCACACAGACAATAAAATAAAAAACAATCACAAGCTGCGCTATCATTCGTATTCCTTTCCTGTCCAGTATGTCTTCAGAACCTGGTATGCTTCTTTTAATCTTTCATGGTAGGATACTGTATTCTCCCATCCTTTCAGTTTAAGGCCTCCCATCTCGATTGTATTTCCTTCTCCGCCAAAACCTATAAACATCTCTTTGATCCCCACTGATTCAATGCCATAATTTCCGTCATAATAATCATCATGGATCTGCATTCGGGACGGATCAGAAAAATTCAGCAGCTGCCATGGGATTCTAATTTCCACATCATCTCCATTACAGATAAAATCTGCCCTGGAATCATAAGCAGATGCAGATGGATTTCCATTACCATAATACAGCTTTCCACTTTCAAAGGTTTTTAACGGTGTGGCAGCATCCTGATACTGACCAATAACATCCCGTAATACCATGCTGATATTTTCGAATACAGCGCTGTCCCTGGCTGGTGGATCAATATAAGGATCTTTTCCTGTAATATCTTCCTCATAATTGGCATGAATGGGATTATACCGATCCTGAACCAACAGACGAGTATTATCTTTTCCATTTAAGACCAGTACAAAATCTGCAGGTCTTTCAAATTCTGCTGTACAATTTTCCATACGGGTACTGCCTGTTTTTTTGGTCGTATCAACCGGAACATACAGCGTGTCATTTTCCAGATCAAAGTCCTTTTTATGGAGATATAAATAAACACCGGAGGCATCATACTTCACACTGATGAAAGAGCCGTCTTCATATTGGATCACCCTATCTTTATCCGTCCATTCGGAAGTATCACCGTCCACGTAACAAACACTTTCTTTTTCCCCACAGTCAAATGCCAGCAGGCCAAAATGCTGGTCATTTGTCTGAGCATCTTCCCAGTAAATATTACGGCTTAAATCTACAGCATACATGGTATTCCAGGTATGCTTGAACCATTCATCCTGCCAGGAATAGACACAGCCTCCGGAAAGTCCGGCAGCCATAATGTCTTCATAACAATCTACCAGAATCTTTCCCTGTTCTTTTTCAGAATAGTATCCAAGTCCTCTGCTGGTCACCTGATTCTCATGAATCTCACCTCGTCCTGTGGCTGCACCAAATTCAACAGCCAAAACCGGCATTGTATGATGTTCGTTTAAAAGTCTTAAATATGCCCGATAAGTATTCCGTTTTCCGTCAGGAGTGATACAGTCACTAAAGTCAATCTTTTTATCAGACAAGCTGTTCCATGTTGTGTATTCCATACAGGAAAAGTAATCCTGATCATATGGAGATGCACTGTAGCTGGCAAACTGACCTGATATAAATTTATCAGTTGCAGTTATATGTTCTGTGTCGATCCGGGCACATTTTCTGAAATATTCTGCAATCTCTTTAGGATAATCAAAGGGATCTGTTGCATTTCCACTGGAAAAGGAGATCAGACGCTGCTCATCATATCTTGTTGATTCATAGTGCAGCATCCTGTCACCTGTTTTGGCAAGCAGGGATTCAAAGGCAGAGGCATCTTTTGAAGCAATAAGATAGGTTCCTTTATAAGGTTCCATATCCGGATATTTCTCATCTGTATATGCAACTGTTGTATCTTCCCATCCATTTCCGATAATATATCCCAGCACCCATTTCGAGACATCGTGTAAATAAAGTCCTGTACTTGTATCTGCATCATTATTGATGATAAGTCGTTTTCCATGGATCACATCTACAGTGACCAGGCAATTATCCAGAAGCTTTCCTGCAAAGGAGTCGGCATATGCATCCACTCGGGAGTTCTGTATATAATCATTTACCCAGATTCCCTGAAGTAAATATAACGGCTCCTCATGTTGGGAATTGTATTCATAGAACGCTTTATAAAAAGACGGATTCTGGACAGAATAGACTCTCAGCGTATTTGCTCCTGCTTCCTGGATCAGCTGAAACCAGTGCAGATAGGTTTCTTTGGTGATCGCATAATCTGTAGACCATTCACCAGGAATACCGCTTCCCATATCAATTCCCCTGACTTCAAATGGTTTCCACTTATCTTTGTCCTTTATAAGTATCTCTTTATTCTCAGTCCGGACAAATGTGTTTATATGATTGTCCCGGTCTGAGTCCATATAAAATCCGCCATAAAACACAGCTATAAATCCAATAAATAGAAGCAGAATGATGGCAGATATGCTGATAATAAATCGTTTCATATTTTAATCATTAACCTCATTATACTGCTTTACACGGGAGGATGCTGAATACTGACGCAGAGTCTCAATGTTTTCATCCAACCATTTTCCTCTGTTTCGCAAGTAACCTTTTAGCTGTCCTTCAGCGGCAGATCTGCTGTCCAGATTTCTTGATACCGGAACCAGAAGTCCCTTTGCCTGCTGTTCTACACTTCCCCATCGTGCATCGTTTCTTGCAAGAGCTGGTGCGATAAAATCAAGGGTTTCATCAATATAACGATAAAGTGATTCCTCACTTAACAGACCTTTTCGCAAGGAATGATATCGCTGGATGATCCGTTCAGTAAAATCCTCATCTTTGATAAGCATTTCAAACCATAATCGGTTGTTCAGGAAAAATCCAGTATAAGGAAGTTCCTCCTCGAAATAGTTATTACAGGCATTATTAAAATCCCATACACACATATGATACAGATTATCTGTTCCCTTATAAATATAAGTGGAATAGTTTCCGGCATCTGCATTACTGGAAAGCTCATTGATAATAAAGTAATCTACAAAGCTGTCTACATCTATCATAGAAGTGTAGCCATGTTTTTCCCTGTCATAATCATATGAGTACAGAGTTTTTTCAAAATTTGAAAAATCCTGCCGGATTTCTTCTGTCAGTCTGGCATCCCTGTTCCTGCTTCCGGGATATTCTATCTGCAGCATGAAGGGGGTTTTGTAGGTATACGTTGTAAAGCTGTTTAAAGCTTCTTCGCCCGCATGCTGATGATCCAGGCGAAGCAGGTATCCGGAAAATGTGCTGCGCTTGGCATTTACACGAAGTCCCAGCCTGGCGCCATCTTTTCCGCCGGTTATCATTTCAGTCATTACATATAGACCTTCATATTCACCATTAAGAATTACTTCGCAGAATCTTACATTTGGCGCATAAGACATCATTTCTCCGGCAAGATTGTAAAACATATAATTTCGTATGGCTGTTTTATCGAGCCAGGGACCGTATAATACCCATTCATGGTGCGCATCCATTCCCATAATGGAAAGCGGATTGTTTTCCCCTTTTTTATCTACAAGTCTGATGGCATAGCTTGGCTTATCAAACTCTCTTGAGGAATTACCTCTCATTCGTATGCGGATTGCAGAAGATACATCTGCCGTTTCATTTGCATGATGGTACTCTTTGCTGTCATTTCCGATTATATCCATCTGAGCAGCAATTGTAGTTTCCCCATCAGCAGCACGTGTATAAATGCGGTTGTTTCCATCATCCTTAATGGGTCTTCCCGGGATTACCACCCCATCTGTATCAATTTTGACAATCGGAAGATATGTACACAGACCGCCATCCGCAGGATCCGTACATGGTTCTTGGGGAATTTCCTGTTCATGCTGATGAATTCTCTCTGTTTTTCGGTAGTCCTTATAAAACAATGGCGCAAAAACGGCAATCAGAATAACCGCAAAGCAGCATGTAAATCCTATTATTTTATATTTCATATCAGTTATAAATCTCATCGCTTTGAGCTACAATATTAACACTTTCAATTTGTCCAAGGTTATAGAAATCATCTGTTAAAGCCGGATGCTGTTTCTGAACTTTTTCCAGTATTTTTCTGGATAATTCATAAATGTACTCAGCATTCTCCTCTGTCGTATTTTTTACCCGAAGAACGGCACCAGTCCCAAAATAACGAAAGATCTGGGATTCTATATTTTCACAGCGGCTTCTTTTTGCACGGATGATCAAAAGCATACGGTTATCACTGCGGATTGCTCCCATGATAAGAAAGATAAGAAAAATAGCAGAACTGCCTACTGCAGCAACCAGATAATCTCCAACTCCACAACATATTCCCACAATGATCGTCCAGAAAATATATACAGTATCTCTGGAATCTTTTATTGCAGTTCGAAAACGCACGATAGATAATGCACCGACCATACCAAGCGACAATGCAATATTGTTTCCTATGACAGTCATAACTGTTCCTGTCATAACAGTCAGAACGATTAGTGTTACTCCAAATTTTTTGCTGTAAATCGTTCCCTTATGTGAGATCACATATGAAATAAAAATAAACAGACCAATGACAGCACTTACCAGAATATGCATTGTAATTTGCTGCCAGGTCATATCCCCCTGCTGGGCAAGCAGGTTATAAATCGTCTCTTTCATTTCCTTTCCTCCTAAAATCTGTAGTCACAGCCAATTTGTCTTGCCATACAGTATTTGCTCACAGAAAGCTCGCTTTTCTGAACGGGCAGAAGCATATGCTTGATATAGCTTAACAAAAAACCGTTATATTTTACTTCCAACACTACAGCAAAAGGAGACATTACACTGTTTAACACCAGATTTCTATCAAATATATTGAAATTTACTTCATTAGCCCGTATTCCAGAATCAAAAGTTATTCGAATAGAATTTTCCGGCGCGATAAATGCAAATCTGTCATATTCTACAACTGTTTTAGGACGGTATGCCCACATTTCCATAATTGAATAACATTCCTGTCCAAACTCACTGCCACTGTTTAAAAGTACAGAATAATCACCCTCAATGAGAGCCTGCGCTTCCCTTCTGGATAATCTTAATGATCGCTTCCGCTGATAAGGTCCCTGCTTCTGCTTCATTTCAAACAGTGCAAAATCCGCATCAGGACTATATACCCGCAAACGAAACTTCCTTCTTAACTCCAGACCATCTTCCTTTTCCTGAAAATCCCGATTTGACAAAGAATCAAAGTACAAAGAACGTACCTGATAACCATCCGGTCCGTTATGTGAGTCAGTATGAACCACATTTGACAAATAATTCCGAAGTTTTAATGCTTCTGCCTGATTAAGTAGAAATTTCTTTTCTTCCCGCAGTACATCGCGCACAGTATTATTTCCTCCTGCTTTTGCTTTTTAGTAAATACTACAATAGTATACATCCATAATTTTTTTGTCCATATATGGAATAAAACTTTGTAGTATACAATGAACTCTCGATAAAATCAACATTTATTGACAATATATACCAAAAGATATGATATTTTATAAACAAATATATAAAAATCATAATGGAAATGGGGATTCCTTATGAAATGGGGATGTTGTATGATATCAAACTACCAAAAATATCTTGAAATACTATTAACATTTATCTGTGTGATCGTACTGTATCCACAATCGCCCTATGCCACCGAAGCCATTTCACAGCGTGAAACCATACGCGTGGGATTCTTTGAGATGGACGGATACCATATGCAGGATGAAACCGGAAAACGAAGCGGCTATGGATATGATACCTTACGTCTTATGGCACGCTACTGGAATGTTCATTTTGAATACATCGGCTACGACAAAGCTTGGTTTAATTGCCTGTACGGATTTACGGGAAGATAATCCTTTCAGCTTTGACTTAAACTTCTTCCATGACTACTCCATTCTCCATTACACCGCTTTTCAGATAACGCTTAATCAGCTGCACCACTCGTTCATCCTTTTCATTCCTGCGAAGTAAGTTCATGAGAATTTCATGATTGAGTGTGTCAAAGTATTTTGATAAGTCCAGCTCTGCCCATTCTGTGTCCGATTTTAACGCCCTTATTGCCTCCGTAATCATTTCTTTAAAATCCTGAAGAAAGGCTTGTTTCTTCTCACTCACTTCAGCAGTTCTCTGAGTCTCCTGATATTCCTGTATGACCCCTTTCATATCAATCCGATTGGACTGCAGCTTATTCTGCAAAGCTAACATTTTCTGTATATCGTTGATCTGTGACCACCAAAAAAATATAGACCACACGAGATTGGCTACAGCTTCCGGTGCCTGTCCCCGAAAAAAATGAGGAGAAAGTACTGTAAGAAATAATTGACTCCCTTAGGAGTAAATATGTAGTAGCAATAATTCATACCTTTTTAGCTGTATTTTGTATCGTAAACAGAAAGAAAATACACTATAATCCAAGGCAATGAAAGTACTTAAAAAAGTAGTTTCGTTGCCTTGGTTCCATTTTTAGAAAGAATAATACTTAGGTGGGAAAATTCCCAGGCGCTGTGTGGAGTTTTCTGTAAGAAGCCGGGGACAGACCGCACTGTTTCTTGAAAAAGGAAGAAAAGTGGTGAGGGTCTAAGAACCCAAGCTGTGTGGAGATGGCAGAAACAGGAAGAGTGGTGCGGCTTAGCATGGACTGGGCCAGCTTGCACTTCTGGGACAGGTAATACTGGTAGGGAGCAACATGATATACCTCCTGGAACAGGTGGATGAGCCTGGAGCGGGACAGGGAAACGGTATCTGCCAGATGATCCAAGGACAGACTTTCTGTTAAGTGCATATCGATATAATTGCGGATCGCCAGTGCAGTAGGATTGATGGGAACTTTGTTTGCCAGAAAATCCGCCAGCTCCTGAATATATTGATGGAGCAGTACAGCCAGCTTGTCAGCAGAGTGTACAGGGTCGGCGGTAAAGGCATCAAGGATCCGGGTCAGAGGTGTTTCGTTATGGAAGCGGGGGATCAGGGTGACACCGTCTAAGCCGTAATCGGAGAGAAGATGCTGTACCAGACTGCCGCTGACATTGAACCAGATCTTGGTCCAGGGATCAACTTTGTCTGAATAGTAGTGGTGGTAGGTGCCGGCAGTAAGGATATAGGCATCTCCGGCATTTACAGTGAGGATACTGCCGTTTCGCTCGATATGTCCACGGCCGCTTAAAACGTATTCAAACACACACAGGGGTCTGCGATAAACCAGGATCTCATAGGCAGGATCCGGGTAAGTGATACCGGCCATGGTGGGAGAAAAGCTTTCCGCGGTAGGGCCGGTGTAGACAGTGTATTTTTCAGTCTGTGTGCGTGTAATTTCCTGAGGCATGGTGGTTCCTCCATTTTTTGAAAGCAAATTGCAATAATGTAATAACAGCATTGTAGTAAAAAGGAGCAAGCCTGTCAACTATGGCTTTCACTATATAAAATAAAAATGAAATCAACCCAAATAAATGATCACAGGAGGACAAAATTATGACACAAATACCCAGACCGGAGCATCCCCAGCCCCAGATGAAGAGGGAGCATTGGAAAAACCTGAATGGAGAATGGGATTTTTCCTTTGACTTTGGATGCAGCGGCATAGATCAGAAATGGCAGGAAGGAAAGACAGATTGGGAGAAGAAGATCCTGGTGCCCTTCTGCCCGGAAAGTGATCTGAGCGGAATCGGCTATAAGGACTTTATCCCCGGCGTATGGTATCACCGTACCATCACATTGACAGGGGAGGAGCTGAAGGGAGATCTTCTCTTACACTTCGGCGCAGTGGACTATGATGCAAGAGTATGGATCAATGGAGTAGAGGCAGGCAGACACCAGGGCGGTTATGTTTCCTTTACGTTTAATATTACAAAGCTTGTAAAGGAAGGAGAAAATGACATTACGCTTTTTGCAGCAGATGATGTGAGAGGCGGAAAGCAGCCCAAGGGAAAGCAGAGTCATTTCTTCAACTCCAGAGGCTGTGATTATACCAGAACGACAGGTATCTGGCAGACGGTATGGCTTGAGTGGGTACCGGAAAGCTACATTGAAAAAGTGCAATATTATCCAAACCTGGCAGAGGCAACTCTGGGAATTAAGGCGGTAGTAAAGGGGCAGGGCACACTGGAAGCAAAGGCCTTTTATGGGGGAGAGCCCTGTGGCAGCGTAAGCGCAAAGTCAGAGGGCGGCACCGTTACCATGACACTTCCTTTGTCCCGTCTGGAAAAGTGGGAGCCGGGTCATGGCAGACTGTATGACCTTACATTAACCTATGGAGAAGATAAGGTAGAAAGCTACTTTGGTATGCGTGAGGTAAGACTGGATGGAGAGAAATTCCTCATCAACGATAAGAGCGTGTTCCAAAGACTGGTGCTGGATCAGGGCTTCTATCCGGATGGCATTTACACAGCGCCTACAGAGGAAGCACTTGTCAAGGATGTGGAACTGTCCATGGCTGCAGGCTTCAACGGCGCAAGACTCCATCAGAAGGTATTTGAGCCTCTGTTCTTGTATCACTGCGATAAAGCAGGCTATCTGGTATGGGGCGAGCAGGGCTGTTGGGGACTGGATTACAGCAATCCCGCAGCATTAAAATATTTCCTGCCTGAGTGGATGGAAGCCTTGGAGAGAGACTTCAACCATCCCGCCATCATCGGCTGGTGTCCGTTTAATGAGACATGGGATTATGAGGGAAGAAGGCAGGATGACAGCTTACTGGCCAATGTGTATAAGATGACAAAGCTGTATGACACCACCAGACCCTGCATTGATACCAGCGGAAATTATCATGTGGTGACGGACATCTATGACTTACACAATTATGAGCAGGATCCGGCAAAGTTTGCAGCAACCTACGAGTCCTTTAAACAGGGAGGTGATTTGGAAGATAATCATGGCTACAGGCAGACACCTGTAAA
Organism: Blautia sp. OM06-15AC; assembly: GCF_003481425.1. NCBI lineage: Bacteria > Bacillati > Bacillota > Clostridia > Lachnospirales > Lachnospiraceae > Blautia > Blautia sp. OM06-15AC. Next base: position 13,253 of record NZ_QULD01000003.1, read on the forward strand.
GGGTATCCCTACCTTCATCAGTGAGTATGGCGGTATCAAGTGGGACGAGGAAGGTGTTGAAAAGGATGGCTGGGGCTATGGTGCAGGTCCTGCTACCAAGGAGGAATTCCTGAACCGATATAAGGGACTGACCGATGCCCTTTTGGACAATCCCCATATGTTTGCCTTCTGCTATACCCAGCTGTATGATGTGGAGCAGGAGTTAAACGGTCTGTATACCTATGAACGTAAACCCAAGTTTGATATGGATGTGATAAAGGCAATCAATGCCCGTAAGGCAGCAATCGAGGATTAAAAGCATCTCGCAGAGTATAAAAGAAAGCGTGTGAGAGACATTGGGGTCTGACCCTCTTACAATTTTCTTGGTGAGATAAAAAGCAAGTGCAAAACTTTTAAATGTATAGCTATAAATGAGCAAATTTGAAAAACTGTACAAACAAATCTGCTATACACGGACATTAAGAGGATTAAACAATTTATTGTCCGCTACACTTGGCGGTAAATACCCGTGACTGGACTTGCACCAGCAAGATTAGTGCCATGCTCGGCACACAAAATGACTGCCCCGCCTGCTCAAATGCAGGCAGAACAGTCATCTGATCTTTTTATTCACTTTTTATGAAACAAATTTTCCAACGATCAGACAGATTACAATCGTAATCACCATATCCGGCAGAGTGTTTCCCAGCGGCATGTCGATGTTCATCAGAATTCGGTATACCACAAATCCAATCACCCAGATGATCAGATTCGGAATATGTACGGCCAGGCTGCTCTTGTCCCGTTTCAGCAGGAAAAAGTCGGCAATCTGAATTGCGATCATCGGTGCAAAGACCGAGCCGATCAGATAGAGGAAATCTGTGATGTTGTCCATCGGATATACAATCGCTGCGATGGTTCCAATGACGGTGACAACGATGGCCACATGCTTTCCATTCCATTTGCTTACGACGGTCTCGCTGGAAATTCCTGCGGAGTAGGCATCCAGAAATGTCGTTGTTACTGTTGAAAATACAATAATCAGAAGGCCCGCAATGCCAAGGCCTGCCTTCAGCATGATCTGCGCGATGTCATATTCTCCGGTGATGATCGCTGCTCCCATTCCAATCACATACATCCAGCAGCTGACGATTCCATAGACAACCGCGCTGATGGCCGTTGCTTTGACCGGTTCTTTTGCTTCTCTTGTGTAATCGCTGATCAGCGGCAGCCAGGATAACGGCATCGCAACCGCAAGTTCTACTGCTGCACCGAATGTCATACTGTCATCCGATGGCGCTCCTGCTCCGCCTCCGGCAAAGATGACCTTGCTCAGGATCAGGCTAAGCAGAAATAATGCTGCCATGGCAACCGTGTTGATTTTACCAAGATTCGTGATTCCGATCACAATCCAGAGAATAATCAGGACTCCGATCACAAGGCACCAGATCCATCTGCCCGTATGCATTACGCCGTCTGCGGCGAGCGCTCCGTCATAGATCATGATGGCGGTCCAGCCAACGAGCTGCAATACATTCAGGACAGCAAAAAGGATGCTTCCCTTCTGTCCAAAACTCATTTTTACAGTTTCCATGGCACTTTTTCTGACCCTTCCGCCGATCACGCCCGCCAGAAACAGCATCAGGCATCCGATGATATGGCCGATAAGAATCGCTGCCAGACCTTTTCCCATGCCGAGCGGTGCAAGGTAGGTTCCGGTCAGGATTTCGGCAATCGAGACACCTGCCCCAAACCAGATCAGGCCATTCTCGAACAGGCCGGTACGTTTTTCGTTCATTTTCATGTTCCTCTCTTTGCTTAAATTTTCATACCGGAAACCATTTTAGCACAGAAGGGAAAATGCGGCAATGAATTTACTCTATCCGTTCATCTGACTCCCAATCTTTCTCCAATCATCCCAGCTTTTCAGACCATTCTGCTTCCTTAAAGCCGATCAGCACGGTATCACCATCGATCAGCAGCGGGCGTTTCACCAGCATACCATTCGTGGCAAGAAGCTGCAGCTGTTCCTCTTCGCTCATGGCAGGAAGTTTGTCCTTCAGTTTCATTTCTTTATAAAGAAGGCCGCTGGTATTAAAGAACTTTTTAAGTGGAAAGCCGCTCTTAGAATACCATTCCTTTAACTCACCGCAGGTTGGATTCACATCCACGATGTTGCGCTCGGTATATTCTATTTTCTGTGCATCTAACCATTTTTTCGCTTTCTGGCAGGTTGAGCATTTTGGGTAACATATAAATAACATTTCTCCATCTCCAATCAAATATAATTTATCCATAATCCTGTATCTTTTGCCGGAATCATTTCAGCACAGGAACGGAGGATCGGCAATTATTTTCCTTCTTCCAAGATCAATTCCAGCACCTTCATCAGCTTCGGAATCCAGCCCATCTATCTTATATAGACGAGCTGTTTGAGCTCTTTTGGTCTTTCCTTTTTCACAATTATGCAATAATAATCTATAACTTTGCACATACCAAATCATACAAAGCACTCATAAGTTCTTCCCCGTTCCGGCATTCTGCGACCATCGAAATAACCGCATTCTTGTCCGGAAGGATCATAGAAATCTGAGAATATTTTCCATCCGCCCGGTAGGAATTGTATTCTCCTCTCCAGAAAAGATAACCATAATTGTCTGTATCGGATGCTGCTGTACTTTCTTCTATCCATTTTTCGGATAAAATCTGTTTTCCATTCCATTTTCCCTTATTCAGGTAAAACAATCCGAATTTATGAAGTTCAGAAAGTGTAAGGAACAATCCACCTGCGCCAAAACTGTTTCCAAGAGGATCTGTCTCCCATGTCGGCCGCTTGATTCCAAGATGTTTAAAAAGCCTTGGTGTAAGATAAGAGACCAGATCGCATCCGGAACGTCTCTGTACAAGAATGCCTGCCAGGTAGGGACCAACATTATTATATACAAAATGTGTACCTGGCTTATATTGAAACGGAATCGCCAAAGACATTTTTACCCAGTCATCCTCTTGGTATAATGGCCGCTGTTCTCCCATAAGGCTGCCCTGTTCCTGTCCTAAACACATCGTAAGCAGGTCTCGAACCGTTGCCATTTTCAGATTATCATCGATCACATCGGGTAAATCTTCGGGAAAGGCATCGGTCAGTTTTTCATCCAAGGACAATAATCCCTCCTGGACAGCAAAACCAACTGCACAGGATGTGAAGCTCTTCGTTGCAGAATAGATATTTCTACGGCATTCGGGTTCGCTGTACCATTCATTTATGAGGTCGCCATCTTTTGTGACCTTTATTCCAAGAACGTGAAATGTTTTTGCAGCTCCTATAAAATCAGATATGTCCATAGCTAGGTTCCTCCTTTATTTTTACTATAATAATTTGTAGTATCTTTGCCATGTTGTCTTTCTGAAATTTTTATAAACCTATGTATATTTCCTCCTCATCAACCACTTCTGATCAATACATTTCACCTCACCATCAAACCGAATATGAAGATGAACTCCACCAGATCTCAGATTAATCTTTTCTATGATTCCATCTCCGAATTTCGGATGTGTGATATTGTCTCCAATTTTATATTGAACAACTTCATCCTTCTGCTTCTGTGCTTTCTGCTGGCGCTGATACGTATCTCGAATCGGCACTGTCTTATCATGAATCCGGCTTTTTAATACTTTATCATAGTTATGATCCAACAGCGCCTCTCCTGCCTTATAATAAGGTGTCGGTGCTGCACCTATAAGAGAACAACAATATTTCCACGCACTTCCATGTGTTCCAGCCTGCCATTTATACTTCTCAGGTATCCGCATATTGTACTGCATGTAATGCGCATATTCATGCTTGAATAAATCGATACGGTCCTCTTTTGACAACGGATTGTTGACTCCATACGCAACAAAGAGCAGGGAAAAATGAAAATGTTCCTTTTCATGAGCACTCTGCCTTGTATAGGATCCCAGAGAATCTGTCTCAAATCCAAATGTTACCGGTATTTTTGCTCCGTTCAAATGAAACTTCCGGTCCAGGTCCTGATACAACTTCTGGATTAATGCTGTCAAGATCGGGATTTCTTTCTGTAACTGCTGGCGTAAAAACTGGTTTTCTTGATCATAATAAGTCATTCTTTCATGTTTCCTCCCAGCTTTTCTATTGCCACTTCTTCCATATCTCCGGCTGATAACCGAGCGTAGAAAGTTTTCCATTTCTGACCACCGGCGTCTTAATTACAGATGGATTTTCCAGCACTTTTTGAAGCTTATCCTCATCGGCAATGTATTTAATCAAAGCTAATAAATCTTTGTCTTTGCCATCCCAATTAATCATATTTTCCAGTCCGCCATTTGCCTGAGCTACAGAATTAAATTCCCCTTTACTCATGCCTTTTTCCTTCATATCTCCAAACTGATACTTGATGCCGCGCTCTTTGAAAAAACGCTCGGCTTTCTTTGTATCGTTGCATTTCTTTGTTCCAAATATTTGTATATTCATTGTAATATTCCCTTCTGGAGCCAAAATTGCCGTATGCCATAATCTTGCGTATTATCTTACATACTTTCTTCCTTGATTATACAAGATTTCAGTTCTTACTTTTTAATTCCGACCTTTTGAACCTTTATCTGCCTAGAATCAGCTTTACTGCATCAATCAGATCCTCACTAAATCCTTCGAGCTCATCCATCTTAATAACTCCATCTCCGACTAAATATGCAATATCCCAAATTGCCGTAGATTTCCGAAGTTCAATCAGAACTCCTAGATTTTTCTTGTCCTGCCTAATGCGCTTCTCAAGTGTCCAAAAATGATCTGATGCATTTCCCGTGTTCGCGGGGTCAGGTACCTGTTGCAGATGTCGTCTTGTATAGGATCCCAGAGAATCCGTGTCAAATCCAAAAGTTATCGGGATTTTTGCTCCGTTTAAATGAAACTTCCGGTCCAGTTCCTGATACAAATTCTGGATTAATGCCCTCAAAATCGGGATTTCTTTCTGCAATCGCTAGCGTAAAAACTGGTCTTCTCGATTATCATAAGTCATTATTTTATGTTTCCTCTTGATGTAAGGCGCTGACCCCAATGCTATGAATCTTCTATGTTCTCGGTCACTTAATTATATATTTTGTTCCTCTGCCTTTTCCTTCAACTGCAACCACACCCTTTTCTCCCATGGTTTTAAGTAAATGTGTTGTTTTTGATTTTCCAAATGGGACATATGGTGCAATTTCACTTATTGATTTTAACATCGTCTTACTTAATAATTTGTAAATTACTTTTTCGTCCTCAGTCAAATTAACATTCGTTTCAAATAGCGGCAGCACAATTTTTATAGCATTTTCTGATACCTCAAAATCTGGTTTTATCAGACTCTCTGTATACAGTTGTTTTATTCGTGTAATTCCCGTTCCAAATATCTCTACAAATCCCAATCTGTAAAACACATTTGCAAGATTTCTATTCCTTAAAACAGAAAGTTTACCTGATAAATATTCTTCGGCTGTTATTCCAGCTGGCAATCCACCAGGAGATACAACCTCTATTCTATCATCAAACATAGAAACTCTGATGTGTGAATCAATATCCCATACCCTATGAATTAAAGCATTTGCAATTGCTTCTCTGAAAGCTGCTTGTGGTATTTTCTCCATCGTTTTTCTATCAGCGCCCTGTATGACTTCATATTGGTAATAGTCTTTAAATACAGCAAGTGTTTTTTCATATACATCTAAAACTGATACATTTTCAAAGGTTACTCTTTTTTGAATAATACTGATGTTCTCACCGAACTTAACAAGATCAATTCCGGAAAAATGATTTTTATCTGCTAAAAGTCCTGCTGCATTATTAAAACCATTTACATTGTCATACAGATTCAGTGTCTTTAAAGTATCCTGATTAAAACTTTCAATCTGAATATTTTCTTTTAGTTTATGCTGTAAAAAATCAAAAGATAGCTCCTGATCTTTACACTGTAATTCTTCAAAGCTAATATTTTTTCCTTCTAATACAAGCCTTGAAAATTCAAGTGTGTCTACCTCTATCGTTGCTGTATCATTTCGTTTGTATGCTTTCGATTTATATAAATATGGCTTCTGAAGACCACTTTTTACAGTAAGTTTTATCGTTTGATCATTGTTCTGTAGTTCAAGCATATAATTTGGCTGAGGCGAAATACTGTCATTGATTTTATTTTCGATATCCAGGCAAGCCTGCTTTACATCTGGCAAGCCTTTTACATTTCCATCATCATCTACGCCAAAAAGAATCATTCCGCCATTATAATTCGAAAAGGCACTGACTGTTTTCAAAAAAGTATTCGTAATCGTTTCCTTGAATTCCAATATTCTTGTTTCACGCATAGCAATCATTTCCTTTCCCAGTCTTAATGATTATATTATATGTTTAAATACGCGAAAAATCAATCGTAACTTTTTACGATTGATTTTTCAATTGATTTTGAGTGTATTTTTCTGTTATTCTTCTTCATTTCAATTCACGTCTTCACGGGAGACGACCAAGGCCGCTTCACTTTATAGTAAGTGTTCTACCGGTTGCGATTTTTCTGGGATGGTATAATTTATTTATGTTTTTTTAGATTTTTTTATTTTCTCTTTCGAGTCCCAGACATCCTGACAAATGCTTTCATCATTATTTTTATTTCTTTCTTTCCTGAAACCTGGAACTTTAAATATGCTTTATAAGTTTTTTCCAATATTTTCAAGTTCTTTTATAGAATCCTTGTTTTTTGCAAGTTCATCACTGGCTGTTGCATAATATGATTTTTGGAAAATCATATCCCATGAAAGATATTTCGCCATGCAGTCGAACTGTTTGTCAATTAACTCATACTGGATACTGTCCACCGGGGATCCTCCCACAACGATTGTTCCAACTTTTTTATTTTTCAGCTGCAAACCGCGGCAGTAGCACTTATCAATGATAAGTTTCAACTGCGCAGACATTCCCCACCAATATACCGGAGTAGCAAAAAGAATCACATCTGCAGCAGTAATTTTATCAATCGTGGGATTTGTATCATCCTGATCAATACATCCTTTATAACATTGACAGACCCCACATCCCTTACAAGGTGCTATATGAAGTCTGTCTGGTTGGATGATTTCAATCTCATTCTTTTCTGATGCCCCTTTTATAAATGCGTCAATCGCCGTCAGCGTGTTTCCCCTTCTGGCACTTCCGTTAATAATCACAATTTTCATGTATGTTTCCTCCAGCTTCTGATTTCATGAAATCATTATACCTTTTTTCGCTTATCCTGTCATCACATTTCATCAGATCAGAACCTGTCAAAACCTTTCTCCTTCGCGATTGTCGCACGTGTGCGGCGCTTTGGACGATATGGGCGATACAGGTCTTCTACTGCCACAAGCGTTTCCGCTGCCAGAATCTGTTTCTTTAATTCTTCTGTCAGTCTCTGATTAATATCCAAGCTTTTTAGTTCTTTCCACTTTCATAGGCGTTCTGCACCCGTTCGGTCAGCACTTTTCCACCGTTTGCATACCATTCTATCACAAAAGTATCAAAGTAATCCACTGGTTTCTCCCCACTAATGATCTGAAGAAATGCTTCCTGTTCCAGTTCCTGTAATTCTTGCGGAATTTCTGCATTTACATTTTCCAGAGGCAATGTCGATGTACTTGTTATTCCTGCCTTCTGCAGTTCCCCCACAGCCTGAATTCTTGACGCATACGCCGCCCATCCATTCGCGGTTGTCAGCTGTCCATTCAAGTAAGATTTACATGTATTAAAATAAGACTTTTCCAAACCGCTAAGCTCTGATACATCAAGCGTCTTATCCAGTGCTGCCTGAATATGTTCTGTCGTACGGTAAAGTGCATCCTCATAATCCACATTAATATTCAGTGGCCGGGCCGTCGGATCTACATTAATAGAAAAATAATCATTCACTTCTCTTGCCGCACTATCATTTGCATATCTAGACTGATCAAAAATCGCACTCACATACTTTGCTACAATTTCCGGATGCTCATATTCTTTACGCACCACCACATACATCCACTGGTCATACGATTCAAAAACTGATATCTTCTGCGTCTCATTTACCTGTTCTTTGTCTAAAAGATACGGTTTCCACTCTGCATTTGAATCGACATTATATGCTGCACTCAACGGGTTATTCGGAGCCCACCAGCGTCCATAGATAGCACCGCAATGTCCGGTTTTTAACAGATCATCTATGTTTTCCGTCTTTCGTAGCAGGAATCTCTGGTCGAGTATCTCATCCTCATATAGATTGTGAAGTTTCAAAAGCGCTTCTTTTGTTTCCTGTGTTACTGACCCATAAACTACATTTCCATTTTTATCCAGGATCCAGTGACATGGCATTGCACCGGCATGTATAAAAGTTGCATCCACTCCATAAGTCTGATCCGCACCGGCAACCACGTCTGTACTACAGGCAAGGCCGATTGTCTGACCGTCTCCTGCTGCATCCTGTTCTACAAATGCCCGGATCACTTCCAACGCTTCTCCTACTGTTTCCGGTTCCTTTAATCCCAACTTCTCAATCCAGTCTTTCCGCAGCCAAAGAAGCGGAGTTCCATCGTCAATCACCGTATTCGGAAATGCATATAGCTTTCCATCCACGGTTGCAGACTGTAAAAGAGAATCTCCATAACTTTCATACATTTCTTTGATCGTATCTGTCGTACACTCTTCATACGTTTCTGTAAGTTCTTCGATCAGGCCTGCTTCAATCAGGCGGAGCAGGTTATCTCTTCCCTTCACAACAAGCACGTCTGGAATATCACGATCTTCAATCGCTACATTGACCGCCTCTTCATAAGTATTGCCATCCTGCAATTCAAAGACATCTTCATTCTGAATATTAAGTATTTTCTTCAAATATCTCGTATATGCATTATTTTCGTACGTATCTCCTACAGGAAGATTCGAATTATTCGCCCCTGCAATCTTGCCAAGTGTATAGGTAACAGTCTCAGGATATTTCCCAAGTGGTGTATGCATCGCTTTATACATCAGCTTTCTTTTCACTTTAACTGCATTGCTTGCACCAGACTCACTTTGAGATGCTTTTAACTGTTCCATCTGTCTTTGACTTTCCTTCGTCTCAAAATAGGTTCCGCACCAAAGCATCAGCAATAAAATTAATGCAAGATGGGCTGAGAGAATTCGCTTTTTCATATCGTTTTTCATAACACCTTCGCCTCCGTGTTCTTCGGAATCCGGATAAAGACCCGCGTTCCTTTTCCTGGAGTACTTTCTATCTTCATCTCACCTTTTTCTCCATAAAGGACATGGATTCTGTCACAGACATTTCGCACACCATAACCGGAGGACTGATATGTCAGAATCTGATCCGCCTTCTCCTGCGTCATTCCCGCACCATTGTCCCTGATTTCAAAGAAAATGTGCTCAGCCTCTTCACGAATCGTCAGCCACAACGTCGGATTCTCATTATCTGACACATCAATTCCATGATCGATTGCATTTTCTGCAAGTGGCTGCAGGATCAACTTCGGTATCAGATAATCATTAAGACCATCCGAAATCTGTTCAACCACACGGAACTCGTTATCATGCATAACAAGTTGGATTTTGAGATATGCACGGATGTTATCAATTTCTTTTGCCACTGTGGTCATTGTTTCACCACGATTCAGGCTTGTCCGATAATAAGTAGACAGTGCCAATGTCACATGACTGATTTCATCCTCACCCGCTTCAATTGCTTTCCAGTTGATGATTGAAAGCGAATTATAAAGGAAATGTGGATTGATCTGTGCCTGCAGTGCTCTCATCTCACTGTTCTGAAGCTGGATCTTACTCTCATATACTTCTGAGATCAAATGGTTCATCTGATCCATCATGCGCCGAAATGACCGGATCAGCACACCCACCTCGTCTTTGGATTTACTCTGCACGGTAACTTTACGAAGTCCCATATTGATCAGGTTCATATTTTCAGTCAATAACTCCAACTGCGATACCATACGGAGGGAAAAAACATATCCCAGAAAACTCAGAAGAAGAACACTGATCAAAATAATCGGAATATTTTTGAGCAAAAGCTTATGGATTGCGTTTTCACTTACTGCCTTTGGACGATAGATATAGAAATTCCATCCTGTATCCTTCATTGTCCGCTGTACCAGATAATAATTCTCACTGATATCTTTCGGACTCTCAATATCCTTCGGACGATATTTCTTATCCATAGAACACTCGGCATAGACAATATTTCCATTATCATCCTGAATCATGCCTCCTGTATTATCTGTAAGCTGGCTCATGAATGGTTCAAGAACTTTTTCATAATCCAGACGCATCTCCAACACCGCTTTGATCGTATCATTGTCATAGAATTTCCGACTGGCAATGATTGATTTATTCACACCGCGAGTGATGCTCCACTGCATTAATGTTCCCTCATTCAACCTGGAATACCACTGTTGATTCTCCGCTTCCGACATTGGAAGAAGTGTATCTCCATGTGGCACTTCTATATTGTCAGAATATAATGTAATGCTCTGGATCTCTTTGTGATAGATCGTCGGCATCTGCAACAGTGGATCAGCCACCTTCACATATTTCAAATACTTCTCATAATCCGACTCTGTCTCCACATCAAAAATATTCCTGAGATTTTGAGAATAAGACAGATAATCAACCAGGTTCTTATAGATCTGAGACTGATTCTCAATCGAACTCACTGACTGTTCCAACATTTTCTCCAGATTGTACTGTTCCTTCTCTCGCAATTGATTCATCATGCCATACTGCATGGAAAAAGCAAGGAATCCTACCGGAACCAGTCCTGCAATCAGCATCAAAACAGACAGTTTTTTACGAAATTTCAGATTTTCAAATCGATGGATCAACTTCCGTATTTGTTTTTTCATCCGCCGCTATTCCTTTCCTGCATGCTTCCGGTGTATCTCCGAAAAACTCTCTGAAACTTCTGCAGAAGTATGAGTTATTGGAAAATCCTACTTCTTTCGCAATTTGGGAGATTTTCATATTCGTTGTCTCTAAAAGCTCTTTTGCTTTATTCATTCGCACTTCACGGATAAAACGGTTCAGTGTCATCCCTGTTTCTTCTTTAAATACAGCACTTAAATATCCCGGTGACAGAAAAACCATTGCGGAAAGTGTCTCTGCTCCCAGATCCTTTTCCTTATAATGGTGATAAATATATCCCTTCACGGTTGTAACTTCTGATCGGAACCCATCTTCCTGCTCTTGTATGCAATGTTCATATTCCTGAAGTACTTCTTCTACTATAGCAATCACATCATTAAGGTTTCTGCAACGATATAATCGATCCACTCTCTTTGAAAGCATCTTTTCATCCAGCCCTTCCATCTGGTCGAGCAATTCTTTCATAATTCCAGAAAATACAAACTTTATATACATATCCGAAAATTGCTTATGCGCACGATATTTTTCTTCCAGTCTCTGAAAATCCTGACGGAGATGTGGCAGATCTTTATATTGAATATCTTTCGTAATCTGTTCCATGATTTCAGAATCTTCTGCTGGATCAGCTTTCTTCTCTTCCTGCTTCTCCCCGTGGAAAAACAGATGCTGACGTGGCTGATAGAACTGCTCTTCTAACATTCCTTCCAGCACCTTAAATTCCTCTGCCAGATTTTTTCCATCTTCGATTTCCTCACTGACTGCAAAATAACATTCACTGTCAAACTGGTGCGCAAAAAAACGGTACATTTTCTCTACGATTCCATGATAATCTGCATATTTTTCCGTGAACAAAAAGATGGATTCGTTCGAATTCAGATTCACATAATGAAACTCTCTCTGCACCTCTTCCTTCAGGCTCATCAGGAAATGTTCCTCTTCCGTTTCGAAGAATCCATTTGAGGCACTGACAAGAACCATACGGGTAAATTGGGACAGATCATCTTCCATTCCATCTGTAAGTTTCTTAAACTGAACAAAATCTTCCTCTTTTCCCCCATACAGATATTTCAGTAAAAAGTATTTTTTCAGATAATCTTCTTTCTTTTCCTGCTGCTCTTTTTTCTCTATCTTGGAAGAAATATTTTCCATCACTCGTTGAAAAGTCTTATGGAATTCCTCCGGATCAACCGGCTTCAGAACATAGTCTACAACTCCATACCGCAATGCTTCTCTTGCATAAGAGAAATCATTATATCCGCTGAAGATCACGATTTCCATATCCGGATGATCTTCTCTCACTGCTTTCGTCAGCTCCAGTCCATTCATATAAGGCATCTTTACATCCGAAAATAAAATATCCACATGGTTTGATTCTAATACTCCCAGTGCATCCTTTCCATTCGTTGCTTCTAGGATCTGGAATTCTCCTTCCTCCCTCTTTAACAGAAAGCGGATTCCCCTTCGCTCCAGTTTTTCATCATCCACGATCAATATTGTAATCATTTCCCCACGCCTCCCACACGTTCACTTTACATTTTCACTATTCCTTTTATAACGTCCGAAAACAGCAGGGAATGTTCACTCACTCTCTGCTGTCTTTTTTTAATTTTTATAATTCTATTTTAATTCATTTTTTAGACAATGTCCACACTAGCCTTTAACCGCTCCGGCTACAACGCCTTCGATAATATATCTCTGGCAGAACAGGTAGAAGATGATAATCGGCACAATTGCAAGAACCAGAGTTCCCATCATTGCTCCCATATCTACAGAACCGTATCCACCTTTCAGATACTGAACTGCCATCGGCACTGTCTTATATTTTCTCTGATCCAGTACAAGTGATGGAAGCAGGTAGTCGTTCCAAATCCACATTGCCTGAAGAATTGTAACTGTTACGCAAGTCGGCTTGGCAATCGGAAGTACAATTTTAAAGAATGTCTGGATTGGTGTACATCCATCAATCATTGCAGCCTCTTCAATCTCCAATGGAATGGATTTCATGAACCCGGTAAACATAAAGACGGAAAGTCCTGCACCAAATCCAAGGTAGATCACAACCAGTCCCCACGGATTTCCCATATGAAGCATATTTGCGATCTTGGATAATGTAAACATTTCCATCTGGAATGGCACGATCATTGCAAACAGGCAAAGCATGTAAAGGATCTTTGTAAATTTTGTCTTCACGCGGCAGATATACCATGCACACATGGAGCAACATAAGATAATCACTGCTACAGATAAGATTGTGATAAATAAACTCCATCCAAATGCCTGAATCAGCTGTGTCTGCTTAATACCACGGATATAGTTCTCTAATCCGACATACATCTTTCCGGTCGGTATCTTGAACGGTGCTTTACTGATATAGGCTTTTTTCTTAAAGGAGTTGATAAATACCAGTATGATCGGATACAGATACAGCAGGCTGAGTAGTGTAAAAATAACGGTTAATAATGTACCATGTTTTACTTTTTTATTCATTACTGCTGCACCTCCTTTGATGTTGTCAGTTTATTCTGGATCAATGCAATCACTCCTACGATAATAAAGAAGATAACTGCTTTCGCCTGTCCTACACCTTCCCAGCCAGTTCTTCCATAGAATGTATTATAGATATTCAGGGCAAGCATTTCTGACATCTTGTCCGGTCCACCGTTTGTCAATGCAAGGTTCTGGTCGAAAAGTTTAAATCCGTTTGTAAGTGTCAGGAAAGTACAGATTGTAATGGATGGCATAACCATCGGAATTGTAACATATCTTAAAAGCTGTACTTTATTCGCTCCATCAATCTGTGCTGCCTCGATCAGCTCTCCAGGAATATTCTGGATTCCTGAGATGTAGATGATCATCATGTATCCAACCTGCTGCCAGAGCATCAGGATAACCAATCCCCAGAAACCATATTTTGAAGAATATGTAAGTGTTTTCTGGAAATGTGCCAGAATACCATTTAATAACAGCTGCCATACATATCCAAGTACAATACCACCGATCAGGTTCGGCATAAAAAATACAGTACGGAAAATATTGGTTCCCTTAATATTCTTTGTCAAAAGCATTGCTACCGCAAATGCAAAAATGTTGATCAATAATACTGTCACAATTGTAAATAATGCGGTAAACCAAAGAGAGTGAAGAAAATCTCCGTCTCCAAGGATCTTTGCATAGTTGCTAAGTCCAATAAATTTAGCGTCTGTCACCGTTGTGAACTTGCAGAACGAAAGATATACGCCTAACACAAACGGTGCAAGGAAACCTATCGTGAATGCAATCAGCGTCGGTAATACAAATACCGGAAAATATCTCTTTATTGCTTTTTGCATGTTCTTCTCCTCCTGTCTTTCTTTTCTGTAAAAAGCCTTTCTGCGCCTTTGCTTTTCACAATTCTAATTACATAATTTCAGCCTGCCCCGGTATGCTCGTTGGCAGGCTGTTTGATCTTCTTCTCTATTTCACAGCCTTTTTATCTGCCTATCCTGTGAAAAGTCTTTTTTATTCGTTTGCTGCTGCGTATTCTTCAGCCCATCCATCAACAAATGCTGTCTGTACACTATCCCATGCGCCTGTACCCTGTGCATAGTTCAGAAGAGCTCCACCAAGATTGTTTTTCCAGTTCTCAGATGGCATTGTTGTAAAGTTCCAGCTTACTGGTGTCTTTCCTGCCTCTGTATACTCAGCATTTGCTTTTACAAGCGGGTTGTCCGGAAGGTAATCTGAGAATGTTGTGAACGGTGTTACAAATCCCATCTCGTTAGCCAGCATGTCACGACCTTCATCGCTCTCAACTACCCATTTCATAAAATCAAGTGTTGCCTGAATGTCTTCTTCTGAAGCGTTCTTATTTACACACCAGTAGTTCTCAGATCCTGTACAAAGTCCCTGATTTTCTTCTCCATCAACTCCGATGTAGATTGGAAGCATTCCCATATCTTCATCTGCTACTTCATTATCTTTGATATCATTGTAAGCCCATGTACCATTCTGATAGAATACTGCTTCGCCAAGTGCAAATTCACTTGCTGCGTCATCTCCTGTCTTAGAAGAAATCATAGATGGCTCACATGTAGAGTTGTTCAGATACAGATCCCAGATCTGTTTGTAGTTGTCAAGGTATGTTCCTTTGATTGCATCTGTGCTGTCAATTCCGTCTGCCTTATACTCATAGTAGATTGGAAGATTTGCAAGGTGTGTCTTGAATCTCCAGTCAGAGGAAGAATCCATTCCTGCTGAAGTAAAAGCTCCTTCTACTCCAAGATCATCTTTGTGTGCCTGAATCTCTTCTGCAACTGTCTTAAGTGCCTGGAAGTTATTCAGATCATCAATTGATTTGATACTTGCATCCGGCAATTCGAAGTATTTGTTCAGAAGAGCTTTGTTGTAGATCAGACCATAAGTCTCAATAACATAAGCGATTCCATCTACTGCGTCGCCATCTTTTAATATATAATCGTCAGACTCGACATCTTTATAAACATCGCTGTCTGAAAGGTCATAGCAATAATTTTTCCATGTAGCAAGTCCAACCGGTCCGTTTACCTGGAACAATGTTGGTGCCTCATCTTTTGCCATCTCTGATTTCAACTGTGACTCGTAAGTTCCTGATGCTGCTGTCTGTACATCAACCTGAACACCCGTCTCATCTGTATACTCTTTTGCAAGTTCTACCCACTGGTCAGCCTGCTCTGGTTTAAAGTTCAGATAATAAACTTTTCCGGATGACTTATCTCCTTTCGCTGTTTCATCTCCGCTTGATGTGGCTCCACATCCTGCAAGCATTCCTCCTGCCATTGAAGCTGCAAGTACAAGTGCAAGAATCTTTTTCTTCTTCATAATTGAATCCTCCTTTTATGATTACTTTTCTTTGTTTTTCTTGATGATGTTATTATAAGAAAAAGTTCCAAAATAAGATATAATAAAATTCCAAGAAACATAACACTATTTCAAGATTATTGTAATTTTTGAAGATTTTGTGTATGATACAAGAGTTCGCCAAGAACCAAAAATGAAGTTTGAAACAAATAAGTAGAGAACAGCCACGAAATAGAGGGCATAGCAAACAAACCACCGGATTAGCTGGTTTTGAAAATTGAATATATAAACGCAACACCTAATTAGGAGACCGGCGAAGGCTCATCTTTAATGAGATACCCTCGTTGCCTTAGAAGATTAAGTGCCTGTGAAGTTGTAAGAACTTTTTCTTTTTTCACAGGACGTGATTCAAGAAAACCATCGGATGTATAAGGTTTTAAATCTGTGAGTATGTGCCAGATAGCGGTCAGGATCATACGGCAGCGTGCAATAATGGCTTTCTTGTGGCCACGACGTGTTTTGATACGCTTATAGCGGGTGGTAAATTCAAAATGTTTCTTCGATTTGATTAAAGCATTTGCAATCTGTACCAGAACTGGTTTAAAATAAGAACCAGTACAGGAAATCCGAGTGGATTTGATTTTACGGTCGCTCTTATCATTTCGGGGACAACATCCAGCCCAGGAGACGAGGTGTTTTGCTGTGAGGAAGACAGGCATATCACCACCAATCTCTGAAAGCACCTGAATTGCAGTCATTGGATTCTTATCGAATCCAGGAACCGTTCTTATTAAGTTTAAAGCAGCCTCGTATTTATCACTGAGACGAAGGATTTCCTGTTCTACTTCTGAAATGTGCTTTTGAAGTTCGTCTATGTGATCAAGGCACTGTCTGAGCTTTACATCCTGTTCTTTCGAGATATTACCATCAACGGCCGCCTGAATTTCTTCTATTGGAGTTTTACAGCGGCTGTCAACAAAGGGTGACACATCAAATTTTTCCCCAGGGTGCTGCAAAATCTGTTCCGTAATGGAACGGGAAGATTTCCCGAATACATCAGAAAAGACATCATCAAGCTTCAGATTGGAAACAGTAAGACAATTTTGGGCACGATTCTTCTCACCGGTAATCATACAGGTGAGTTTGAAACGGTATCTTACGAGATCCCTGAGTTCTCTGATGTCAGCAGGTGGAATAAAAGAAGGTTTCACCATGCCGCACATGTATAGATCACAGATCCATTTGGCATCTTTGCGGTCGGTCTTGTTTCCTTTCATGGGTTTGGTGTATTTCGGATGGGATAGAGTAACCCGGATTTTGTGTTGCTCTAAGATATTGAAAACAGGGATCCAATACTTGCCGGTAGATTCCATACAGACATCGTTACAGTTGTATTTAGCAAGCCAGACACACAGCTGATGCAAACCTTTAGAAAAGGAAGAAAAGCGAGCCTGCTTATACTCTGTACGATTATTGGAATCCGTGATACCGATACAGGCATAAATCCATGTTTTGTGGACATCAAGTCCACAGCAGTTAAATTTAAAAATTTTAAAAGACAAGTAACTACCTCCTGATAGCATAATGATAAAACGGACAGTGACTGGTCATCCGGCGAGATCGAGTCGACTTCGGAAGAGATAAGTTTCCGGGCTACAGTTATGCGCCACTCATTGATGCCTTAACGGATGACCGACAACATATAAATATGCGAGGTTGCCGCTATACAGCCCCGCCACTCACCTCCACGTGTTCTGTAGTGTGTCAGTCTTATGGAACCATCATATCAGAAGGGAACAAAAATAGAAAGTGAAGGTAACCAACACGTTTCATGGCGCATTGGTGGCTTTCGCAGAAAGACGGGAAATAAATATGGATAAATCCATGTTCATAATAATTCTTTCTCCATAGTCAGATAGTGCAGCTAACCTAAACCAAAACAAAAAACTTCATAAACAACGTCATGGCGAAGCCCCCTTCGCTCTTTTGTTATGTCATTTTTTATTTCCAGCCCATTATACACTATTTCTGACGATTTGAGAAATTTCCTATAAAGCAAAAAAGGCTCGGTGGGTGCAACACCGAGCTTTCGTTTTTCTATTAGAAACTATCTGACAAATCAGAGCTTTAGCAGGTTGCAAGAAATAGATCGGCTTTAGGTTCTGCAACCGAACGGTTAATATAAACAAGATTGAATTCACCAGTGATCTCCATGTCCTCCACTCTAAATGTTGCCAAGTCATTTCGGCAGTGGCTAATTGGTTCATATGCAAAAGTAATCAAATGATCCATTGCAACCAAGTCGCAAATAATAGAAAAATTACTGATGGACGAATGCCGACTGAAGCTGTCCAGTGAATAACCTCTTGCGGCCACGGCTTGTTCCTGAAGCATGTGTGTTCCGGAACCTTTCTCACGCACAAGCAGGCTTTCCTGAAGAACTTCCTCAAGAGAAACGGTTCTGCCTGCAAAAGAATGACGGCGGCTGCATATGCCCAAAAAGCTCTCTTTTTTATAGAGGCGGTGCGGATACTTTTCTTTATCGAACACGCCTTCAATTATTGCAAAGTCCACAGGCATCTGCGGTGGCTCTGCCATTGCCGCTATCGCCCCCACCATCGACGCGGACGACAACGACGTTGCCTACGCCATGTCCGCCACCTTCCTATTTGACATGGCGATGATCGTGCTGTTTCCCATCATGGGCCGGGCACTGGGTATGACGGATCAGGCCTTTGGCATCTGGGCAGGTACGGCGGTGAGCGGCACCAAGACTGCCAGCAAGTTCCTGATGGTCTGCGCACTGGCTGCCATCGGATTGAATACCTCCTTCGCCAGCATGAAGAAGGCTGGCATCCGCCCCATGATTCACGGTTTCATCATTTCTGCGCTGGTTGTAATTGTGGCGCTGCTAGTGGAGATGGGCATGGGAATCGTGTAAGAAAGCTACAAGACAATTGAGCAAAGCCACAGTTCAAAACAAAACTGTGGCTTTTGTCTTTGGATTGAGGAATGGCGTTACGTATTTGCTCGAATTACGCAGCTGATGGATGATGCAATTCTGAATTTCCGTCTTGGGAAATACAGCCCCAATCGCCGCAGAGAATCCCGTCAGGTTATCCGTGCAGGCAATGAAAATGTCCTCCACGCCTCGTTTTTTAGCCCGTTGAGTACCGTTGCCCAGTACTTGGCACTTTCGTTTTCTCCTACCCACATCCCCAACACGTCTTTTTTAAGGGCACAACGCACATATCCTTGCTCACTCTTTTTTCATTTTCTTGTTACGGTCTTTCGGGGCAACAGCCCCATCAAATCGCTTGTAAAGCGATTGTGCTTTCGAAAAAAGCATGATACGATATTGCCATAAGCAGTGATGTTGCAACACATAGCTACAATCTACAATAGTGAAAGGAGACGATCTCACCAATGCGATGCTCCCTTGTTTCCAACAAAATAATCCAAGCCCGTGAACGTTTGGGACTCACACAGCAGCAGTTAGCGGAAAAGCTTTGTGTAACCAACAAAGCCGTTTCCAAGTGGGAATGTGGCGTCACACTTCCTGACATCTCGCTTTTGGTGCCTCTATGCCGTGTTCTGGGTCTGACGGTGCAGGAACTGCTGGATGAATACGACGGCAAATTCGGTAATACCCCCGGCTGCCAGACCACGGAAGATCCTGCGCAGGACACGCTGTTTGCGGCGCAGCAGCACAGCCATTACCTGTATATCGATCTCAAAACCACCTCTACGGTGTCGCCCCATTTGTTTGGCCACAACCTGGAGCATACCAGAGCCAGCATCATGGATGGTCTCAGCGCCCAGATGATCCGCAACCGGAAGTTTGCCGGCGCTGCGGCGCGCAACGGCGTAGCGCTGGACTGGGAAGGCATCGGCGAATGCGTGTACTTTGCCAATGAACACCGCCTTCCCGGTAGCAACGCAAACGAAGCTTATGTATGTCATTACGCGCACAACGGCATGTGGCGGCGTAACGAATGTCAGTCCCAGATGATTCAGAACCCAATTCCGAATCAGGTGAGCGGTATCCGTCAAAAAGAGCTCTTCCTTCAAAAGGACAGGAGCTATCCGTTTGCCGTCGTTGTCAAAGTACAGCAGCCGCTGGATGTGCGCGTCGCGCTCACCAACGCCGATGGTACGCAGATTTATGCGGAAACCGTTTTTCCTGTTCAGCCCGTTCTAGCGAAGGAGGATGCACAGGAAGAGGTGGATGAATGGCAGCGCTTTGAGACGATTCTGACCCCCGGCGTCGACGATGCGCATGCCGTGATAAGCATTACCTACACGGAGCAGGCACAACTGCTCATCGGCGCAGTTTCCATGATGCCGGACAATCATTTCCATACCATGCGCAGGGACACCGTGGAAAAGCTCAAGGAAATCGGCGTGCGTCTGCTGCGCTGGCCGGGTGGCAACTTTGCCGGCGAATATCGCTGGCAGGATATGTTCCTGCATCCCGACAGGCGCGCTCCCATGGAGGGCTACATGGAAAATGAAACGCAGCCCTTTACACACGGCTATGACATGCATGAAATAGACACCGACGATTTTATTGCACTGTGCCGTGAGATCGGCGCGGAGCCCTTCCTCACCATCAATGCCGCCTGGGATTCCCCCGAAGTATGCGCCGCCTGGGTGGAATACTGCAACGGCCCTGCCGAGAGCAAATACGGCAGGCTGCGTGCCCAGCGCGGTCATCAGGAGCCCTACAATGTCAAATGGTGGTCGCTGGGCAACGAAATGGGTTATGGCCACATGGAGGGCGCAAATACGCCGGATGGATACGCATCGCTGGTGGAAACGCATGCGCGTGCCATGCTGAAGGTTACGCCGGATCTGAAATTTGTTTCTTCCGGCCCCTATCCGAATCAGGAGTGGGTAGATGTTTCCATCAAGAAGCTGGCTCCCATTGCGCCATACGTTTCTCTGCATACGTACAATTCAGTCCATTGGGACTTCACCTCTCCGGAGGGCATGGAGCGCTGCTATAACGAAATGATCCGCATGCCCATCCACAATCTAGGAATCCTGCGCAGGCTGCATGACATGCTCCCGGAAAAGACATTCATCTCCTACGATGAATGGAATCTGTGGAAAACATGGTGCCGCAATCCTTCCTCCATGGAGGGCATCTTCACTGCGCAGATGCTGCACATGTTCATGCATGAAAGCGAAAAACAGCGCATGCCCATGGCCTGCTACTTTGAGCCGGTTAACGAAGGCGCCATGCAGGTGCATCCGGATCATACCGAGCTGACGGCAACCGGTCAGGCCTTTGCGCTGCTCTCCCGGCATGCCGGCGGAAAGCTGTGTACGGTAGATGGTGTAGAAGACTTTGAAGTCGTTGCCACCATCGATGATCATCATGTGCTGACCCTGACGATGCTCAACCTGAACTGGCAGGAGGAAACTACTTACTCTCTGAATAAATGCGGAACAATTCTGGAAAACAAGGTACTTCAGGCCGAAAATCTGTTGCCTGGTACCCCGTTTACGGAAAATCCCCTGATGATTCATGTCAAGGATGATATTATCAAGGCGAAGCTTCCACCCCGCAGCGTTGCCTGTATCAGTATTTCACTCGTCGAATAACATACACGGAATGCAAAAAAAAATAAAATGAAAACAGCAAGTCGCTCACAGCATGAAAGGAGTAATTTTATGAAAAATGGAAAGTTGACGGTTGCCATCGTGGGCATGGGTTTCGGCAGCTGCTTCCTGCCCATCTATCTGAAGCATCCGGATGTGGAGCATGTCATTATGGTGGATACCAATCCGGACCAGCTGAAGGCGCTGGCAGATATGTACCTGCTGGACGAAAGCTACTACACCACCGACTTTGAAGCGGTATTGCAGAACCCGGATGTGGATGCGGTCCATCTGGTCATTCCGCCCGCGCTGCATGCGCCCATGTCGGTTCAGGTGCTCAACGCAGGCAAGCACTGCGCCTGCACCATCCCCATGGGTATGTCCATGAAGGAGCTGGAAGACGTTATCAAGGCGCGGAAGGCTTCCGGCAAACACTATATGTTCATGGAAACTTCCGTCTACACCCGCGAGTATCTGTATGTGAAGGAGCTGTACGAATCCGGCGCAATGGGCAAGCTGCAGTATATGCGCTGCGCCCACTATCAGGATATGGAGGGCTGGCCCTCTTACTGGGACGGCTTCCCGCCCCTGGCACATCCCACCCATGCCATCGGCCCCTGTTTTGCTCTGGCAGGGCAGCGTCCGGTCAGCGTCTTCGGCAGAGGCTCCGGCAAGGTCCGTCCGGAACTGGAAAAGCAGTACGGCTGCCCCTTCGCCTTTGAGTCTGCTCTGGTGGCCTTGGAGGATGGCGAGACGACCGTTGAAATGGAGCGCTTCCTGTACCATGTCGCCCGTGGCTACAGCGAATGCTTTAATATCTATGGTGAAAACAAGTCCTTTGAGTGGGATCAGCTCAACGGCGACAAACATGTGATGTTCAGCCGGGATCTGGTTTGGGAGAACGAGAACCGCGGCGGCAAGATCGATGAGGAATACGTTCAGGTCCCCGATTATGCCCATCTGCTTCCGGACGTCATTGGCCGGTTTACCTACGAAGTGGCCTATGACGAGGTCAATCCCCATCTGTCCTTCAAGCAGGGCGGCGGTCATGGCGGTTCCCATCCGCATCTGGTCCATGAGTTCGTTACCAGCATTCTGGAAGACAGAACTCCCTTCCCCTCCGATATCGATGCGGCCTACTGGACCGGCGTTGGTCTCCTGGCCCACGAAAGCGCCATGGAAGGCGGCACCGTAAAGTCGCTGCCCAAGTACGAAGAGCTGTAACGGGAGCCGGTAAAAACGCAGTCTCCCCAAAAAAGCCGAACCAATCGTTCTGCCTCAAATTGTCCATACAGCCAAGAGGGTTTGCCTTGATTTTGCCCAGCAATGCATCTTCAGCAAAGACCGCGGTCAAGGCTTCTCCCACAATAAAAAAGTGTCTGCGACACTCTCAACTCCCCTAACCCCTCATTCATGAGGGGAAGGGGTTTTCTTATCTCCTTCTTTATTGTAAAATTCTATTATGAATATATTACAATCCATCTTTACCGATTATTATGAACTCCATCCTCGTCCTGCTGTCATTGAAAATGTCAACAAGATGATTCATTGTGGTGACCCTTCTTACGGTGGTGCCATGTATGGCTGTCCTCACTGTGGAAATCTTAAATTTGTTCCCTTTCGCTGTAAAAGCCGTTTTTGCCCTTCCTGCGGAAACAAATACAACCAGCTTCGTTCTTTTCATATGTCCTGTAAGCTTGTTTCTTGCGTTCATCGCCATTGTGTTTTCACTATCCCAGCGGAACTTCGCGTTTATTTTCTCGAAGACAGGACTCTCTTAGATTGTTTATTTCATTCTGTTCGTGATGTTGTTTTACGCATGTTTTCCAAAATGAATAAAACCGAAAACTTTACTCCTGGGCTTATCTGTATTCTTCACACTTTTGGGCGTGATTTAAAATGGAATCCTCATATCCACGATCTCATCTCCGAGGGTGGGGCTGGTAACATCACTCCTTGGCGTCCTGTCAAACACTTTGATTACAGTTTCCTTCGTAATGCTTTCCGCAAAGTCCTGCTTGAACGACTTACCTCCCGCATTGGTCCGACTTTTCGCAAAGTCAAAAATGAAATGTACACGAAACACGCTGACGGCTTTTATGTCCGTGCAAAGCCAAATCTTTGCACTCCTGATATCACCATTAAATACATCAGCCGATACCTCGGCAGACCTGTTATTGCCACATCGCGTATTGATACTTATGACGGCAAAAATGTAACCTTTCATTACACCAGACACGAAGACAATAAAACTGTTACTGAAACCATTCCTGCTTTGAACTTCATTCAAAAACTCATTGTCCACATCTCCGAAAAACATTTTAAAATGCTTCGCTACTATGGGATATATGCCAAACATCATAAGCAGGAAATGAAGCTCCGTAAATGTATTTCTGCCGAAAAACAATGTTTCCTACATTCTAGTTAGCAACCACCTGTTCAACTGGTGGTTTATTATTAGCCCTCCAAAGGGCTATTGTTACTGCTCGCCCCAAAGGGCGGTATCGCAAGCACTTTTGCTAGCCCGCTATAAAGCGGTACTACTCGAATCTTCTCGTCTCGATTCTTCTGCTTACTCTTTTATATACTTTTGAACTGCTTCATCTGTTATATTGCCAATCGTTTCAACATAATATCCTCTAGCCCAAAACGCTTTATCCCATTTACTTTGCAACTCAGGATGCCTGTCATAAATCATTAATGTGCTTTTTCCTTTCAGATACCCCATAAAATCTGATACTCTGAGTTTTGGTGGAATTGCTACGCTTAAATGTACATGATCTATACATACCGCTCCTGCAATTATCTCTACATTTTTATACTGGCATAAAG